>JAIRLZ010000056.1 GCA_031259035.1 Treponema sp.
GATAAGCCGCGTTTCGTCCCCTTTTTCGCCCATCGCCTTCTGAAAGGCGAAGTCGTTGAGGGGATTGAGCCGTTCTTTATTCATTCAGCGCCTTCTTCTTTTATACGTGAGCCTGTTTCAAAACTAACCCGAACCGCAGGTTCGCTGAACTCGTGTTCGCAAATGTAGTTCGCGTTTTGGAACAGGCTCTCCTTAATGACCGTATGGATCAACATGAAAAATCCGGCGCCGCCGGTGCCGAAACGGTGAGATCCTATCTCAGCCCGAATCGTTCAGACAGCTCTTTGAGGTGGCTGCCGATGAAAAGCGCCCCGTAGCTGGTGAGTATGCCCCCGATGATTATGCCCACAGGAAGCAGAAAGGCCTGTCCCTGATTGCTCGCCACCTTTTCAAAGTCCATGCCGAAGAATAGCGTTGTCAAGGAAAAGAGCATGAAAACGCCTGTGATCACCCATCCCCGCAAGGACACTTCGGTCAGATGCCCCGCCTCATACGCGGGCATATCAGGCAGCGCGTCTATCCGCGCCATAAGGGATTCTTCAAAATCAGACGCCGCAGGTAACGGCGGGAAAAAATCCTTCATGGCCGCTTCCGCCATGTTCAGCTTGCGCGCCTCTTTGGAACAAGCGGAGCAAATGATGAGATGCGCCGAATTTTTAATGAACGAGAAGAAAGAAATATCTTCTCCCATCGCGTCATATAGATCGTCAATAATGTGCCTCATCACGCGCCTCCAAAATCTTGCAATTTTTCTCGTAATAATTTTTTCGCCCGGAAAACATGGGATTTTATGGTGTTCACCGGAAAACTCGTAATCGCTTCAATCTCATTATACGACCTATCGTAAAAAAAGAAAAGATCAACGCAAATGCGGTACCGGTCGGGGAGGGTCTGCACCGCTTCCCGCACCGCGTCTTTGGCAAGCCGCCTCATCGCCCCTTGTTCCGGCGTATCGAAATCACGCGCCTGTTCGTCTTCCGCCAGACTGTGAAATTCTTTCTTTCTATTCGCGCTGTTTATCGCGGTGTTGTACGCTATTTTATAAAGCCATGTGGAAAAACGGGAACGTCTTTCAAAATTCGTGAGACCCTTGAACACCTTGAGAAACACTTCCTGGGTAAAATCCATGGCGTCTTCTTCATTGCGGAGAAAACTCAGTCCCATTCCGTAAACATGACGTTCGTAACGCTTGACAAGAAACCGGAAAAGCTCTTTCTTCCCTGAAACAATCTCGGCTACCAGCAACCCTTCATCAAAAGACAGCCCATCGTCGGCGCCCTTTTTCATGGCTTCCTGTCAAGACGGTTTATCGTGTAATACACCAATAAGCCGACGCCGAGGGCAAGGGGAATGACGCCGCCCAGCAACCCGAAGTTGACGCCGAGCGCGATTGCCAGAAAGATGGTCAACGCAAGCCCCACGCTGGTGAGGAGCAATCCGGCAAGCAGGCTGAACGACGAAAGATCGAATTCAGGGCGCGTATAATGACTGGTCTGAATAAGCAGCATTTTACGCTTATGGCTCCAGAGCAGGTAAAAGAACACGACGACCGCTCCCATAACAATCCCGACTATGGGGATGATCGATATGATAATTTGCGCGGCTGTGGCGGATGGTTGACTCATAGCGTTATTATAAGTGATACGTAAGATTTACGCAAGACGGCAGACGTCAAATCTTCATTACGCATCACAGTGATGCGTAAGATTTGCGCAAGACGGCACGATCGAAAACTTTGTCAGCGTCAAGTTTCCATCTCCTCAATCTTTTTAATCTCATCACGGATCGCCGCAGCCTGTTCGAATTCCAGATTTTTGGCGTGTTCGAGCATCTCTTTATTAAGCGCGACAAGAAGACGCTTGCGGTCTTTGGGTGTGAGGAGGTTGTAGGATTTTTTGAACACGTCGATGTTGGTTTCCGCAGCCTGCCGCTCTTCTTCAATATGCCTGTTGAGAATGTCGGCGATGGCTTTCTGGACTGTGGTGGGCGTGATGCCGTGCTTCTCGTTATACGCCGTCTGTATCGCCCGCCGTCTCGCGGTTTCGCTTATGGCGGATTGCATGGCGGCGCTTTCCCTGTCCGCATACATGACGACTTTGCCCGCGGCGTTGCGCGCAGCCCGCCCGATGATCTGTACAAGGCTTGTGAGGGAACGGAGAAAGCCGATTTTATCCGCGTCCAGAATGGCGATGAAAGACACTTCCGGCAGATCAATGCCCTCGCGCAGCAGGTTGATGCCGACGAGAATGTCGAAATCGCCCTGCCTCAGTTGGGTGAGGATTTCCACCCGCTCAATGGTCTCAACTTCGCTGTGAATGTAGCGGACCTTGAGACCGAGGCTGCCGAGGTAATCGGTCAAATCCTCGGCCATTTTCTTGGTGAGCGTGAGGATAAGGGAACGCTCGCCCGCATCTATGCGCTTCCGCACCTCGGCGTAGATGTCTTCCATCTGCCCCTCGCTGGGACGCACTTCGATCTCCGGATCGAGCAATCCGGTGGGGCGGATGATCTGTTCAACCACATGGGCGGATTGTTTCAATTCCGTCTCGCCCGGTGTGGCGGACACATATATCGCCTTGTCAAGCCGATCCTGAAATTCCGCGCCGCGCAGAGGGCGGTTGTCCATAGCGCTGGGTAGACGGAAGCCGTATTCGACAAGGCTGGTTTTGCGGCTGCGGTCGCCAGTGTACATCGCGCCGATTTGAGGCAGGGTCACATGGCTTTCGTCTATAATGGTGAGGTGCTTCTTGGGAAAATAGTCTATGAGGGTGTCCGGCGCTTCGCCGGGTCCGCGTCCGGCAAGCGGCGCGGAATAGTTTTCTATGCCTGGACAGTAGCCCATTTCGGTGAGCATCTCAATATCGTATTCCACCCGGATTTTAATGCGCTCGGCTTCCCGAAGGCGGCCGTTGTTCTGAAAGAATTCTATGCGCTCCGCAAGCTCAGTCTTTATTTTGTCGAGCGCCGCATCAATCATGTCTTGAGGCATAACGAATTGTTTCGCCGGATAAATCACCGCCCGGTCAAGATCTTCCAGAATCTCGCCCGAAACCGGGTTGAACCTGCGGATATGAGCTACGGTATCCCAATCAAGATCAATGCGGTACGCCTCTTCCAGATATGCGGGATAGATTTCAAGCGTGTCCCCGCGCCGTCTGAATCCACCCCGCTCCAGCGCCACATCGTTGCGCTCGTATTGCAGCTCCACAAACCGCCGCATAAGCGACTCGGTGTCAATGCTTTCGCTTTTCTTAAAAGAGGCGGTCATTTTCCGGTAGACTTCCGGCGTCGCCAGACCGTAGATGCAGGAAACGGTCGCCACGATGATCACATCTTCCCGCTCCATGAGGCTTCTGGTCGCGGAAAGTCTGAGCCGTTCAATTTCTTCGTTAATGGACGCATCTTTTTCTATATAAAGATCGCGGCTTGCGACATAGGCTTCCGGCTGGTAATAATCATAATACGAAACAAAATATTCAACCGCATTGTAGGGGAAAAAAACCTTGAATTCACGGAAAAGCTGCGCCGCGAGGGTTTTATTATGGCTTACGATAAGCGTGGGCATCTGCACCGCCTCTATAACCTTCGCTATGGTAAAGGTCTTGCCCGAACCGGTGACGCCCTGCAAAGTCTGGAACCGATCCCCGCTCTTGATGCCGGCGGTCAAAGCCGCGATTGCTTCCGCCTGATCGCCTGCGGGTTCGAAAGGGGATACTACTTCAAATGAGCGCATGAGCAAAAGTATAGCGTATCGCTTTTACCTTGACAACCCTTTTATTCGCAACGGGGTGTAATACCCAACATTATAAACGTAAGCCTTAAAAGCCGGGTTTTTGGTTGCATTTTTCGGGGACTGCCCGGCAAGGCGCGAACAGGCGCATGGATTTTCTTTTCACGGTCTGTGAATCGGCGAATAAATACACCGCCACACAGACCGCCATATTGAAAATCATACTGCCCACCGCATTGCCGACGGCAATCTCATCGTCGCCCGATACGACCGCAATAATCGATACAAAAACCTCCGGCAGGGTCGTCGCCACCGACACGAAAACCGCCCCGACGGCTATTTCCCCCAAGCCCGTTATGACCTGTAATTTGACGCCGGCGTCTACAACCAGGGAGCTTCCCTTTACAATGAACCTCCCCGCGCTTCAGGGCTAAACTTGACCCACAATGCGGATTCATCGCCTGTTTCAGGGCGGATTTTTCCCTTGGCGTGTCCCGGCCCGGAACAGAAATGGCGCTTGATATGGGGATGCGGGGCGGATTGCCGGGGTTATCCCGGCGCGGGGGCGGCGGGAAAGGGGAACACAAGCGGAAACCAGGGGTCTCCCGCCTTTTGCCCGCCACAGGGTCTGACCCTATGGGACGAAACCGCCCCCTGTCCTCCGGTTCCCCCCTCCTCTTCAGGCGGCTCCCCCTCCACTATCCGCGACCAGTACCGGTCCCCCAGATATGCCCGCTCCTCCCCTCCTCCCGGTTATACCGTCGTGCGAAGACCTGTTTCAGCCGCTTCATGATTGCGGGAAGTTCACTCCCATCCTCCGGCCTGATGCAAAACTCCAGCCGGTCGTCTTCAAGGCGCAATCCCCGAATCCTAAAGACAAACCCGCGTTCCGTCTCCCGGAACACCGGGCGGCCTGTTGCGTTTGTAGATTTTTATGGTTTTTTCGTTGAAAAAAACCATAAAAACCCCGATAAAGGGGCCGCGAGAAAACTTCGTTTTCTTGGCGGTTTCCGCCTGGCGGTTTGCAAGGTAAAAAATCGCCTTTTCAGGCGATTTTTGGAGGTTTTTATGCGCG
>JAIRLZ010000108.1 GCA_031259035.1 Treponema sp.
CGGATAAGCTCGTCCTGCTCCTCCCTGCTTAAATGGCGGAACTCCGTTTCCCGTTCCCGAATGGGGTTGAAGCGAGGGTTCCATTCCAGGGGGAAACCGTCTTTTGCCGCCGCTTCGGCGAAGATGCCCTCGACCATCTCGGCAATCGCCGGCGCCGCCGCCAGCCCCGGCGACTGGATGCCCCCTACATTGATAAACCCCCTGGCAACCGGGGACGCCTCAATAACAAAATCTTCTTTATAATCCGCCGGGCGATTTCCGGTAAAAAAGCGGATAATGTCCCCGTTGCCGATGCCGTAATCTTCCCCCAGACTCATGGCGTATGCAAGGTCCTTCGGCGTGGATCTGAGGTCTTCCTTGTCGGGAACCTCCGTCGCCGAAGGTCCCATCAGGATATTCCACTCCGGAGTGCGGCACATGCCGCCGCCCTTGGACTCGTTGGAGCCTTTCTTTTGGGCGCTCGCGCCCAAGACCCCCGCCAAGGAGCGGTAGACGGGTTTCAGGCGCTTGTCCAGGATGGCGATAGTACCCTTGCGGGGATGAATGGTGTAGCTCTTGTCCCCGGCCATGGCGGAAATCTCATCGGCGTAGACCCCGGCGCAGTTGATGATGTAGGACGCCTCAATAATGCCCCGGCTGGTGACAGCCCCGCTTACCCGGCCGTCTTTTGTCAGAATATCGGCCGCGGTGCAGTTGAACAGGAACCGCGCTCCGTTCACGGCGGCGTTCTCCGCCAGAGCCGCCGCGACCTTATACGGCTCCACCAGCCCCATTGAAGGCAGCCATATCGCCGCCGCCGGCTCTATCCCTTGCTCGGCGAATCCGGGTTCCAGCCGTTTAGCCTCTTCCCCGTCGATCACCTGCGGGTTGAAAACCCCCATGGCGCGGGCGCCTTCGGCGGCTTTTTCGAGGAGGGGCCGCAGGCGTATGTCGGCGACCGCCCCCATAAGGCCGCAACGCTGGAATTCGAAGCCCAACTCCCACGCCCACTGGGTGTACATCTCATTTCCCCGGATATTGAGCTTCGCCTTGAGAGTCCCCGGCTTTACGTCATGTCCTGGATGGATGTTGCCGTTGTTCGCCTTGGTCGACCCGGACGCCACGTCGTCCCCCTTGTCAACGACAAGGACGCGGATTTTGTATTTTGAAAGTTCCCGGGCGATGGCGCAACCCGATATGCCCGCGCCAATAATAAGTACGTCGACAGCATCAATGATCCCCGCTCTGACGCCCCTTTCCCGGTATGGGCCGTAGTCCTTGCGGGGGGCGGGCTTTCCCCTGACGGAAAGCTCATTTACCACGTTTTTGATTTCCGGCGGCTTTGCGGCCAGATGTCCCGCAGCGACCACCTCCTCCCAAGAAGCGCACTCGCCTCGCACGGTCAGGATGCCCCGCTCATCTATGGAAAGTTCCGGGTCCAAATCCGGAAGAGCTTCTTTTAAAACGTTTTTGATTGCTTCCAGCATCCGGCGCCTCCTCCTCTGAATGTACACTAATGGGAACCTCTGGAAACCCCTGTCGGGTTCCTAGAGGTTCCTCGGAGAAAATCGCTAATTTAGTGTAATATAAACAATTACTGTAAAGCGATTTTCTCCACAGGGTAAGAAAACCTCTAAAAACTTCAGTTTTTAGAGGTTTTCTAATGTATACACATGATAGCCTGGACTCCGTAGGTCTGTCAAGAAAAATTTTTATCAAACCGTCATTTCTTTGCGGTGTTCCAGAATCTTTCATAAATACGTTTGCAGCCGCCTTTTGTTCCGGCCCTCGAGCCAAATCTCCCTTCAAATCGAATAAAAAATGCAAAAAGTGTTTGACAAGAATGAAATTCTACTGATAGAATGAAGAATATCGGATAGTACGCGAAAACGTACATTCAATAATCCCGCCAGTTGTTGATCCGAAAAACTTAATACCATGGAGGACCAAATGAAAATCGAAGCGAACGAGTATTTTAAAAAGCCCGATAAGGGTACGGTGTTGGTAACAGGAGCCATATTCCTGTGGGTGTTTATCGTCAATGTATCCTGCGTCTCGTTCATTTTTCCCGCCATTGACACGGCGCTAACCGCCAGTGGCAAATTTTTCCCGAATGTGTACAACTCATTCTCGACCCCCACCTGGCCCATGTTTTTTGTAACCATCTTGTACTTTATTATGGGCAACAATCCCAAAAAGAGCCTTGAGATATTCTGCGGCGGATTGTTCGGGTTTTTGATGACCCTGGCGCTGTTCTGGACGACTTGGCAATTGATGGGGCAGAGCGCGGTATTCAGGGGAGAACCCGGCCTGCTGGAATTTAAATACGCCTTTATTCCGGTAATCTTTGTCATATTGGGCGTGATCATTTTGGGCGGAACCGTCTGTCCCCTTGTTTTCAATAACGCGGCCTTTACGTATCTGATTGCGGGATCGATCTCTATCGGCAAATTTTATTATACCCCGAACGGCATAGAGCTTTATACGCGAGAGATAGGCAACAACGTTCTTGTGTTCCTAATCGGAGGCGGAATATTTCTGGGCGGCTGTATACTGATTCAGAAGCTGTTGATCCAATGGCTGACGGCTCAGGCGATAAAAGCCGCGGCCGCGTCTCAGGAGAAATAAGAAAGACAGGCTTTCGCGGCGGATTCCATGGCGGCAGGATAAAAATCCGCAGAAGCCTGCTAAGGGTAATTTTTTTGCTCAGGGCGCTTTTGGCGTCCTAAGCAAAAAATTTTCCCGACTCCCCGCAGGCGCTCATGTTGCACAATCAAGACATTGCGAGCATATTCCAAGATTAAAAAATGTTCATTTGACGGCGGCATAGAGGAACTGTTCAAAAACAGGCGTCCACCACTCCAGATAGCCAGCTTTGGTGGGGTGGGTTTCGTCTTTCAGCCAAAGTTTCCGTTGCGCCTTGGTAATATTATTGAAGTCCGCGTCATTCCATAGGTCCAACACCTCAATGTCCCATATTTTCGCCAGTTCGTTCAAGCGGTCAACCATTTTTGCGTACCGCGCGTCGTTGCGCCAGGAACAGGAATAAAACAGTACGGGACAATCCCATGTCTGTTTGACATAGGTTATGATGTACTCTATGGCTCCGGTTATCGTCGTTTTGTCGTAGGCGCTTAAATCACCGGTTGGCCCCACAATATCGCCCAAATTGAGCATATCCACCGTACCGCCGCCCGTATCGTTGGTGGAGAGCTGGCAGATAAACATATCCACATTCGCGCTCTTGTCAAACTTTGATCCGAATTCAAGCCGGTGGACATAGGAATTTTCGTTCTTGTCCATCAGAGTCGTCCCCGTAACGGCCTCTACTGTAACGGCGCATTGATCCCGCTTTGCGATGTAGTGCGGAAAAGCCATCCCGTTGCTTCCGTAGCCGACGGTGACGGAAGAACCCAAAAAATAAAGGGTCTTGCCCTTCAGCGGGCTGTCCGCCAGCGCTTCGATTTTTTCCACATCATAATCCGGTGAATTGCCGTTTGCTCCGCATCCCGTCAAAGCTGACATGGCCGCGAATAACACGATAAGTCCTGCTGATAAATTTTTCATTGTTTTCCTCCATAAAATAGATAAAGATGATCATACAGCATCGCGGCAAGAAAATAAAGACATACGGAAGCCTATATAACTCCCCTGCCGCTGAAAATTCTAAAAAAAAAATTTGACCGTTTTGAATTGTACCTGATATAATAAGAATCACCGGATTAAAAACGTACATTCAACAGCTTTGCCAATCCGTCGTTCCACATAGAACAAGGGTAACGTAGTTATCCCTCATTGAAAGTAATGTTATGGAGGATTTTATGAGTGAGAAGTATATTATTGGCATAGACAGCGGCACCCAAAGCACACGGGCGATCCTGTATGACAGCCACGGCAGGCTGATTGCCAGAGGCGCGGCGGAGCATCCCCGGCTGCTCTCCCCGCATCAGGGCTGGGCGGAGCATGGCGCGAATGATATTTGGGACGCCCTGCGGGCCGCCGTGAAAGATATGTTCGCCCGCTTTACGGGAAATATCGCGGATATTGCCGGCATCGGATTGTCCAGCCAGGGAGCCTGCTTCCTGGCTCTCGATAAGGAGGGGGAAATCCTCTGTAATCCTATCAGTTGGCTTGACGAACGCTGGCGCATGAATATCCCGTCCCTGGGGGAGATAACGAATGATATTGCCGATCCCCTGTACAAATTATTCTGGCCATACTACTCAAAGGCAAACTGGCTCAAGTTCAACAGACCCGAAGTCTACGGAAAAGCGGCGAAGTATCTGGGGATTTCAGGCTACCTTGGATATAAATTGACCGGCGGCTTTTACGAATCCATTTCAAACAGCATGGGCTGGCCTTATGACGTTATCAACTGGAAGGGCTTTGACGGGGACGCTGAGATCGAATCCATGGGCATGCGGCGGGATCAACTTGCGGAGCCGGTTTTTGCGGGTACCGTTATCGGCAAGATCACCCCGGAAGCGGCGGCGGCCGTCGGACTGCCCGAGGGATGTCCCGTAGCAATTGCCGCTAGAGACAAGCAGTGCGAACTTCTTGGCGCGGGAGCGGTACAACACGGACAGGCGTACATCACCCTTGGCACTTTGAGCGGACTGGATATTGTCTGCGAGCAATATAAACCGGCGCCTGATTTTTCGTATTTCACCTATTTGAGCGCCTTCCCCAAGCTGTACAATTATGAGTCCATGGCGAACAGGGGCTTTTTGCTGGTGTCTTGGTTCCGGGATAATCTGGGAGACGGCCTAAAGGCCGCGGCCAAAGAAGCGGGGATTTCGGTGGAAGCTCTGCTGGACCGTGAAGCGGAGGCGATCCCCGCAGGTTCCGAAGGTCTTGTAGTCCTGCCGGACTGGTCATCCTCGGCGGCGCATCCCAGCGGCAAGGGAATATATCTGGGCTTTGACGACCGGCATAAACGGGGGCATATGTTCCGTTCTCTGGTGGAAGGCATTATCATTCAGATCAAACTTGGCGCCGCGAAAATGGCCGAGTATCTGGGACTATCCATCAACGAACTGTATATAGGCGGCGGCGGCAGCAAGAGCAATTTTACCGCCCAAGTAATTGCCGATGTGTTTAATGTGCCGGTGTACCGCACTAAGGAATCGGAGAACTGCTCTCTTGGCGCGGCGATGTGCGGCGCGGTGGGAGCGGGACTTTACGCCGACCTGACAAAGGCGATGGATGGCATGGGCAAAAATTACGACCAGTTCCTGCCGAACAAAGGCAGTCACGATCTGTATGAAGCCTTGAGCGATAAAGTTATCCAGAAACTTTATCCGGCGCTGGAAAATATTCTGGAAGATTTGGCCGAACTTACCACGAGCAAGCAATAAGGGCCCGCGCAGAAACACCATGACCTTTTGGTCATGGTGTTTCATTATTGCGTAAGCGATAAAAACAACATGCTGTGCATTCTATTTATGAACAGTTCCTAAGCATCCTGACTATTCGGGCGGCGCGGGCGCCCGCTTTATACGCATGGATCGCGGCGATCCGCGACCGATCCGCGTTCTACCAGCGTCACCGGCATGATTATATTCCGGGACGCGATTTCTTTTCCTTCAAGGTAATCCATCATCACACCGGCGGCAATGGCGCCTTTGCGCATGATATCCTGATGAATGGTGGTTAAAGGAGGCGCCGTGAGACGGCTAAAAAAAACATCGTCAAAACCAATGACGGAAATATCGCGCGGGACGCGGCGTCCCCGCTCCGCAAGACCGGCGATGATGCCCGCCGCGAGCATGTCCGCGGTGGCGAACACGGCGCTGAAATCCCTGCGGCGGGCAAGCTCCCTGCCCAGTTCGACGCTTTCATCCACCGTGATCTCCCGCTGGTACACGTTGCTGGAACGGAATAGTATGCCATTCGCCTTCAATACGGACTTGTACCCTCTCAACCGTTCCTCAATGACGCCGTGCCGGTGAAAAGGAGGCGCCGCGAAGATAATATTCCGGTGTCCCCGGTCAACAAGGTATTGGACGGCAAGCCGGGCGCCTCCAAAATCGTCCAGACCGATATTAAAAATCTTGTCATTTTTGATATAACTGTCAAGGAGCGCCGCGGGCTTGCCGGACTCAAGCAATCTGGCAAAAAACTCGTCCTTAAAAAGACCTATTAGAATAACGCCGTCAAGATTCCAGTTGTTAAAGAGAGAATACAGTTCTCCCTCATCAGCCACGGTACGGATCATCATATAATAGCCGCGTTCCCGCAACGTGTTTTCGATGCCGCCCAGCAACGCGCCGTGAAACGGGTCCTGGAGAAAGCTGATAGGCTTTGAGTAGATCAGATGGTTGATCACCCCAATAATGCGGGAAGACTTGCTGACCAGCGTCCGCGCCGAAAGATTTGGGGTATAGTTCGATTGCTGTATAATGGAGTTTATCCGCTCAATAGTTTGCTTTGCCGCTCTACGGTGTTTCCCATGAATCACGTTGGAAACCGTAGTGACGCTGACTCCGGCGGTCTTTGCTATGTCCTTGATGGTCGGCATTTTTCCTCTCTTATTCGCGGTGGGGTCTCATACCCCGCCCCTGTCGAACCGAAGGTTCGCAAACCAAAGGTTCGCCGAACCTCGTAAATAATGCAACGCTTACAAGATACCCCGCCCCTTGGGGCGGGGAGGTTCATTCCGCGCTCTATCCAAAGGATCTGTAGAAGTTTGGAAACGACATTCTGTTTCCAGCGCATTCACCGCAATCTCCGCCTGTTTTACAAAGTCTTCGGAGACGGGATAAACCGCCGGCGCTCTTGACGCCTGACTTCGCGTAAAAACGGCGGCGACAGGCAGCCCCTGATCAATAGTCAAGCTGGGCGCTCTCACAAAATTCGGCTTGTACCGCGGCGTTTGACGGCGCGTCAACACTCAAACGCCGCATGTAAAAACAGCGTCGCGGCTTGAGCCGCATTGAGGCTGTCCATGTCGCCCGTACCAGGAATCCGCGCGAGGGCTGAACATTGCCGCTTAATCGCATCCGGCAGCCCCGTCTCTTCATTGCCAATGACGAGGGCGAATCCGAGCCGCCCGCCAAAACGCGCGCGGCTATTCAACCGGTCGCGCCGCTCCCGCGCGATTGCGTCAAGATCGCGTATGCGCCAACGGGCGTATGGATCAGCGCCAATGGTGATGAGCGACCGTGAAGCGTCCCGCAGAAAAGCCGCCGTATCCCGGACGCTGCGGACAACGACATGCTCCATGCCGCCTTCCGCTATGCGGTAGGCTGAGGTTGTGAGTTGGACTTCCTCATCCGCGCTGGAGATGACGATGAAACGCGCCCCGAAAAAGGCGGCCGACCGCGCTATGGCGCCGAGGTTGTGATCGTTGCCCACGTCGTGAAGTACGAGACCCGTCAAGCCCTCCGCGCCCCATTGTTCGAGATCGTCTTTGGTTACCCCCTCGACAACCGGCTGCTCAATCATGGCGACCACCCCCTGATGATGGCCGCTTTTACAGATACGCTCAAGTTCCTCG
>JAIRLZ010000195.1 GCA_031259035.1 Treponema sp.
CGCCGGCAAGGGAAACAAGGGGCAGAAATCCCGCTCCGGCGGCAAGACCTATGTGGGTTTTGAAGGAGGCCAGATGCCTCTATACCGCAGACTCGCTCGCAGAGGGTTTTCGAATCATCCGTTTAAGCAGGAATTTCAGACGGTAAATCTTGACGAAATAGAAAAACGGTACGAAAATGGAGAAACGGTAAGCGTTGAAACCCTGAGAACGAAAGGGCTTGTTAAAGGAAAGCGTCCGGTAAAAGTGCTTGGAAATGGCGAGCTTACAAAAAAGCTCGCCGTTACGGTTAAAGCGTTTTCAAATTCGGCGAAAGAGAAGATCGAAAAAGCGGGTGGTACGGTTTCCGCCGCGGCAAAGATCGCCGGGCAAATCGCCGAATAAGAGGAAAGGTTAGATGGCTAATCCATTGGTTGGTATTTTCAGGGTCAAAGAATTAAGGGAGCGGGTTTTCTTTACGTTTATCATGCTGGTGGTGTTCCGCATCGGGACGGTGCTTCCCGTGCCGGGGATCAATGTGCATGATTTAAACGCATATTTCCAATCTCAGCAAAACTCTGGAAATGCTTTTGTCGATTATCTTGATTTTTTTGCGGGCGGGGCGTTTTCAAACTTTTCTGTGTTTATGCTGGGTATTATGCCGTACATCTCTATGTCGATCATTATGCAGCTTTTGCTTATTGTGTTTCCCAGTTTAAAGAAATTGTCCCAGGAAGAAGGCGGCAGAAAAAAAATACACATGTATCAGCGATATGGCACCGTAGTGGTGTGCCTTATTCAATCATTTGCGGTGACTCAGTATGCGCAGAGCATATCACGCTCTCCGAACATGGAACATCTATTGATGATGCCGCTTGTGCCTTTCTCCTTGTTGGCCATGCTCACGGTGACCGTCGGCACGTTGTTGCTGATGTGGATGGGTGAGCAGATAACCAAGCGGGGAATCGGCAACGGGATTTCGCTCTTGATCTTCGCGGGCATTGTGGCGCGGCTTCCCCACGCCTTATGGCAGCTTTTTGCAAGGGTTCGGAGTGGCGATCTTAATATAATCTTCGTGATGGTAGTGTTTGTGATGTTTGTCGCGGTGGTGGCGCTTGTTGTGTTTGAGCAGCAGGGACAGCGGAAGATACCGGTGAACTACGCGAAACGGGTTGTGGGGCGCAGAATGTATGGCGCTCAAAACACCTATATACCCTTCAAGATCAATCCCTCTGGCGTAATTCCGGTGATCTTCGCTTCGTCAATTCTTACCTTTCCGTTGCAGATCGCTTCCACCATTGGCGGGAATGTGCCGTGGCTTGCGGCTGTTTCACGGGTTTTAGCCCCACATGGGTTTTTGTATAATGTCTTGTATGTGTTGTTGATCATCTTTTTCGCCTATTTTTATACACAGGTCAGTTTGAATCCTATAGAGATTGCCAAGAATATCAGGGAGAACGGCGGCTCCATACCCGGTATCAGAGCGGAGCATATTGAGAAATATTTGACCAAAATTTTGAATCGCATTGTGTTGCCCGGCTCTTTATATTTGGCGTTGATAGCGATTATTCCTTCGTTGATACAGTGGGTGTTTAATTTTCCATCTTCAATCTCATATTTGATGGGCGGCACCTCCCTACTGATCCTTGTTGGCGTTGATCTGGATACCATGAGTCAGATTGAGAGTCTTTTGAAGATGCACAACCATGAGGGATTGACGAAGCGCGGCAGGCTGAGAGGGCGGAATTTGTAGCGCTTGTAATCTAGGGAAGGTTGCCCCAATCTAGAGCGCGTTTTGGAGCGTTCCTCTATTGACGAAACATATCAAATTGAGGATAATTAAATTTTAACATGCGCTGCGGGCGTATGAATAAAGAATTGAAAAGGGGAAATAAGGATGAAAGTCCGAACAAGTGTAAAACCTATATGCGATAAATGCAAGGTTATCAAGCGGAACGGCGTAGTCCGTATCATTTGTGAAAATCCAAAGCATAAGCAAAAACAAGGTTAGGAGTACATATGGCACGTATTGCGGGGGTTGATCTTCCTAACAAACATGTAAATATCGCTTTAACCTATATCTTTGGAATCGGTAGAGCAAGCGCTGATGAAATTTGCGCTAAAACAAAGATGGATCCGAATCGTAAGATAAATGATCTTTCCCAAGAAGAGTTGAACGAACTGCGACAGCTTATTGAGAGCGATTATAAGGTGGAGGGACGTCTGCGTACCGAGATTGCGTTGAACATAAAACGCCTCATGGATATTGGTTGTTACCGTGGACTTCGCCATAGGAAGGGATTGCCGTTGCGCGGTCAGCGAACGAGAACAAACGCCCGTACCCGTAAAGGTAAAAAGAAGACTGTCGCCGGAAAGAAGAAATAGGGAGGAGATGTGGCTAATACGAAGAAAAGAAAAGAAAAGAGATCTGTTTATGAAGGGAACGTATATATTCAAGCTACGTTCAACAATACTATTGTTACCATCACCGATCTTATGGGAAATACCGTTTCATGGGCGAGTTCCGGTGAGCTTAAATTCAACGGTGCCAAAAAGTCAACGCCTTTTGCCGCTCAAGCGGTAACGAGAACGGCTGCGGAAAAAGCGATGCAGTCCGGCTTGCGGGAAGTCCATGTGTATGTGAAGGGTCCCGGTATGGGCCGTGAAGCGGCTGTTCGTGAGCTAGGCGTTTTGGGAATTAAGGTAAAATCTATCAATGATGTCACTCCGATTCCCCATAACGGTTGCAGACCCCGTAAGACTCGGCGTATATAAGGAGAAATCATGGCGCGATATACAGGTCCTGTGTGCCGTTTATGCCGCACCGAGCAAAAAAAACTGATGCTCAAGGGCGATAGGTGCAAAAGTGATAAATGTCCGATCAATAAGAAACGGGCTGCTCCTGGAAAGGATCCAAAGGCTCGGATGGGGAAACGTTCCGATTACGGCATTCAACTCCGTGAGAAGCAGAAACTCAAACGAATTTATGGCATGCAGGAGAAACAGTTCAAACTTTTCTTTGAGAGAGCGTTGCGTATGCCGGGGATTACGGGTGAAAATTTATTTGCCCTTCTTGAACGCCGTCTTGACAATGTGGTGTATCGGTTGCGTTTCGCAGTGAGTCGGAGTCAGGCGCGGCAGCTTGTTCTGCATGGGCATGTTACGGTTAATGGAAAACGAGTGAATATTCCTTCCTATCTGGTGAAGCGTGAAGATGAAATTGCTATTGATGAAAAAAGCAAAGATATTGCGCTTGTAAAAGACGCATTGAAGGAATTTGGCAAGTCAGGAGTGATGCCGTGGCTGCGACTTGATCCTGACGCAATGAAAGGCGCATTCTTGGCTGTTCCCCGCCGTAATGATATTACTGATCTTGCGGACATTAAAGAACAGATGATCGTTGAGTTGTATTCGAAATGAACCGATCGGCAGAGTCGCAAGGGGACAGGCTTTTTGTGGAAAAGCCTGTTGTTCAATAGGAAAGTTATTGTACTGAGGTCTGTTGTCTTGACTGCAAGGGCGAGGAATCGCCTAAAGAGTGAGGTGACGGAAGCTGACGGAAGGACGTAGTCCTGAAGGCGGTTGGAGCGGGGAGGCGCAGCGTAAAGCCAACCCTTTGTTGGGCGTTCTAGGGAACGTCGCTTTTAATGCGCTCCCCTTCTATAAGAAAATGCAGAAAAGGAGACTCAATGGCCCGCAAAAATCTTCTTCAAGGATTTAAACGTCCAAAGGGAATAGTTTTTGAGCATAGCGAATTGAACCAAAATTATGGTAAATTTACCGTATCTCCGTTTGAATCCGGAATGGGTGTGACGATGGGGAATACCTTGCGTCGAATACTTTTATCTTCCATTCAAGGCTATGCTATTTCCGCTATTAAGATAACGTCGTATAATAGCGATGGGACGCCGCACACTATTTCCAGCGAGTTTGAGAATATACCGAATATTGTGGAAGATACGCTGGAAGTTATCAATAATTTAAAGAAGATCCGTTTGAAATTGCCTGAAGATCAGGCGTTTACTACGGTTTTGTATGAATGGAAAGGCGCCTGTGAGGTAAAAAGCGATGATTTTGTGAAACCCGGACTCATTGATGTAATGAGCGCCGGTCAGCATGTGATGACGTTGTTGGATAATGCATCACTTGAATTTGAGATTCAGATAGACTTGGGGCGGGGATATATACCGTCTGAAGCGAATGAAGAAGCCATTGAAGAGATCGGTACCATTCCGTTGGACGCTATTTACTCGCCGGTAAAGAAGGTGAAATATACGGTTGAGCCAGTTCGTGTGGGACAGCGGAGCGATTATGACAAGCTGACGCTTGAAGTGTGGACTGACGGAACCGTTACGCCGGATGACGCGGTGGCTGAAGCCGCGAAGATAGCGAAGGATCACTTCTCGGTATTCATCAATTTTGATGAGGGCGGTTTGATTGCCGACAATACGCCGGATGAAAATGACAGCTTGCTGCGTTCCGTTCTTGACACAAAGATCGAAGAACTCGAATTGTCGGTGCGCTCCTATAATTGCCTTAAAGGAGCGGATATCAAGACAATAGGTGAATTGATCCAAAAAACTGAAGACGACTTGAATAAAGCGCGTAACTTTGGGAAAAAGTCCTTGCAGGAAATTGTAGAAAAACTGAAGGAATGGAACTTGAATCTGGGAACGACCGATTTCAGCAACTTGAAACATGTGATAAAAACCACATCAAAAAAGGAAGTGCAAGATGAAGCATAGAAGAGGATTTAATCCGCTTGAACGCAGGGCTGCCCACAGGAAAGCCATGATTCGGAATATGATAACTTCTCTGTTTAGGTATGAACGTATTAGAACAACCAAAGCTAAGGCGCTGGAAGTGAGACGTTTTGCGGAGAAATTGATTACCAGAGGGAAGATTGATTCGGTGCATAACCGCCGCATCGCCTCAAGTCGCTTGTACGATGAGGCCGTGGTGGCGAAGCTATTCACCGACATTGGTCCGCGCATGAAAGACAGAAACGGCGGTTACACCCGTATTCTGAAACTCGACGAGCGTGGCGGAGACGCGGCGGAAGTGGTCCTGCTTGAACTGGTTGATTATAAGCTGGATACAAAGGAGACTTCTGACAAGAAAACAAAAAAAGAAGAAAAAAAGACCGCTAAGAAAGAAAAGGTTAATGGCAAGGCGTAGGGGGGCTGGGTATGTCAAAAGCGCATAGAGGAAAAGGTTTGCAAGAATTGCCGAATCGCGGAAAGGCGGAGTGTCCGGTTTGCAAGCGCGTCGTAAAGGTTTTATATGAAGAAAAAGGCGAAAATGACGCCAAGGTGAAAGTTTGCAAGATTTGTAAAGCCGCGATAAAACATGGCAAGAAAAAGGCGGCGGTCTCATAAGCTGTGTGCATACGTGGAGCTTGTTCCAAAATATGTTTTTGGAACAAGCTCACATGGATATGAATTTTTGATGACAAAACCAGCGTGAATCAGCGAATATTTGTGCAAGGGATCTTTTTTTTCGAGGTAGGTAGGCTTTTGGAAGATTGCTTGCGGCGGCTTGACGCATGGGAATTCGTTGTATTCTATAAATAATGTTTGTCATTGGTCAAAAGGAGTTACATATGACTTTAAAGAATGTCGCGCCGTTGCCGAATATTCCGTGGGAAGAGAGGAAAGGCGGCGGCAATGGTGTCCGCAATTCGCCGTTATGGCGGTATTCTGGCAATCCAGTGATTCCTCGTGATGCAGCGGCTCATTCGAATAGCGTCTTCAACAGCGCGGTTGTACCTTTTAAGAAAAGCGATGGTACGCAATTTGCGGGCGTATTCCGTTGCGATGATACGGCGCGTCAGATGAATATCCATGTCGGGTTTAGCGAGGACGGTTATAAATGGAAGATAGCCGATGAGCCGATAAATTTTATTCCCCCAAATGATCCCGATTTTCCCGCTTCTGATTATAAATACGATCCGCGGGTGGTGTTTGTAGAAGATCGCTACTATATTATCTGGTGCAATGGCTATCACGGCGCGTGCATCGGCATAGGGTATACGTTTGATTTTGAGAAATTTTATCAGTTGGAAAACCCCCTTATGCAGTACAACCGGAACGGCGTACTCTTTCCCCGCAAAATAAACGGAAATTTTGCCTTGCTTAACCGTCCAAGCGATTCCGGACATACGCCTTTTGGAGACATTGTGTATTCGGAAAGCCCGGACATTACCTTCTGGGGCAAGCATCGGCATGTTATGTCGCCCTCAGACGGTTGGCAAAGCACTAAGATCGGCGCGGGTCCCGCTCCGATTGAAACGAGCGAAGGCTGGCTGCTTTTTTACCATGGCGTCTTAACGAGTTGCAATGGGTTTGTGTATGCGTTTAGCGCGTGCCTGCTTGATATTGACAAGCCGTGGAAGGTGATAGCCCGTCCAAAACCCTACCTTATCACGCCGCAGGAAATTTACGAATGTGTAGGTGATGTGCCTAACGTCGCTTTCCCCTGTGCGGCTCTCGTTGATGGAGCGACGAATCGGATCGCCATATACTATGGTTGTGCGGATACGGTTACCGGATTGATTTTCGGCAAGGTTGATGAGATTGTCGACTGGATTAAACAGAATAAGGGATAGGGCGAGACACGATCGCTGGTTCCGCCGCCTGCTGTTGACGGCCATGGATGCGCCCTAGCGGCCTGTTGCGCTTGTAGGTTTTCATGGTTTTTTCGTTGAAAAAAGCCATGAAAACCACGATTTATGGGCTACTTTGGGAGTTTGAGCGGAAGAAAACGCACAAAAATGTGCGTTTTCTCCGATTTTGGGCGCGAAGCGCAACAAACTCCTAGCGCGATAGCTTTTGGAACAGCTTCCTGAGATTTAACGGAAAAATTGGGTTTTGACTGATTTTTCCACGAGATTGCTTTTTCAAAATGTCAGATTTTGCAAAAAGTTCTATGGTTGAAAAGAGATGAAAGATATAGCCCTCATACAGTGGGTAAATGAACTGTCCCATGAATTAAAAGGAAACATTCTGCCGTTTTGGTTGAAACACGCGCGTGACACCGAGAGTGGAGGCTTTTACGGCAATTTGAACAACAACAATGCCGGCGACGCGAGGTGTCTCCGTTCTGTTGTAATGGTCTCCCGTCATCTATGGACGTACAGCGCCGCAGCGCGATTTTTGAAGGAGCCTACGTTGCTTGCCGGCGCGGACTATGCGTACGCCTATTTGTGCAAAACCTTTTTTGACAAGCGGCATGGCGGGGTGTATTGGACTGTGACTCAAGATGGCAAGCCGGCGTCCAATCGGAAGCAGATTTATGGCGAGGCGTTTGCCGTTTATGGACTTTCCGAGTTTGCCTCCGCTGTAGCTGAATATCGGAGCAAGGATGCCGCGGAGACGATATTGGACGCCGCCCTTGCCATTTTTGATCTGCTGGAAATTCATGCGCGGGATCACCAACTCAAGGGCTACTATGAGGCATTAGGCGCAGACTGGTCTGTTGTTGCGGATACGAAACTGTCGCCTGTTGATATTGACTGCGACAAGTCGATGAATACGAATCTCCATGTTATGGAGGCGTGGACAAGCCTGTTGCGCGCGGTGAAATTGTTGCGTCCCCAATGCGCCGCCTTGCATGACACGATACGCTCCTCTCTGGAAAGCCTTATCACCGCAACTGCCGAACATATTTTTGGAGCGGATTGCCATCTCGATCTGTTTTTTACCAAAGACTGGTCGGTGATGACCGACGTCATCTCTTTTGGGCATGATATTGAGGCGAGTTGGTTGCTCTGGGAGGCTGTTGAAGAAACCGGGAACAAATCGCTTTGCGAGAAAATCAAGCCGCTTGTATTGCACGTTGCGGATATAACACTCAAGGAAGGGTTTGATCCCGTGACTGGCTCTCTGGAAAATGAAATCCATGACAGGGCGAAAAACCCTCCGTCTGGACGCCGCGACCGCGCCCGTATCTGGTGGTGCCAAGCTGAAGCTATGGTTGGATTTTTTAACGCCTACCAGCTTTCAAAAGATGAGAAATTTCTTGACGCTTCTTATCGTCAATGGCTGTGGATAAAAAGATGCCAAAGGGACGTACAGGCCGGCGAGTGGTTCTGGGCGGTTTCCCCGCAGGGAGCGCCGGATTATAGCCAACCTAAGGGCGGCAATTGGAAGACGCCTTATCACAATGCCCGCAGTTGTATGGAGTTGTTGCGGCGTTTATCGGAGGTTCATATGATGGAACGGTTCGAGCGAAGGATCAACCAGCTTAAAGCTGAACACTACGCCTTGATTTCCCGAAAAAATATTCCCAACTACGCCGATGGATCGGGCAGACCGGGAAATGGCGTCTTTACACGGTACAAGTATCCGGTTCTTACGGCGGAACATACACCACTTTTCTGGCGCTATGATTTTGATCCCAAGACAAATCCCTATCTGATGGAACGTATGGGGATCAACGCCGCTTTCAACGCGGGCGCGATAAAACTTGACGGACGGTACTATCTGGTGGTGCGTGTTGAAGGGGCGGATCGCAAGAGCTTCTTTGCCATTGCGGAAAGTCCCAACGGCGTCGACAACTTTGTGTTCCACGATTATCCGCTTTTGCTTGAGCAAGGCGTTGATCCTGATGTGAATGTTTACGATATGCGCCTAACCCGACATGAAGACGGCTGGATATACGGCATTTTTTGCTCGGAACGAAAGGATCCTAACGCGCCGAAAGGCGACGCCTCAAGCGCGACGGCCAGCGCGGGCATTGTCCGCACCAAGGATATGAAAACATGGCGACGTCTGCCTGATCT
This sequence comes from Treponema sp., assembly GCA_031259035.1. Taxonomy (GTDB): domain Bacteria; phylum Spirochaetota; class Spirochaetia; order Treponematales; family Breznakiellaceae; genus JAIRKH01. The sequence continues at coordinate 8,760 of JAIRLZ010000195.1, forward strand.
TAAAACCGTGTCTCCACAACAACGGAACGTTGTACTCCACCCTGAATTCGTGAATGGCAAGTACCTGTTTTACACCCGGCCGCAGGATGGTTTTATTGATACCGGTTCGGGCGGCGGCATTTGCACCGGTTTTTCGGAAACGATGGAGAACGCCGAGGTGAGGGAAGAGGGCATCCTTGACGAAAAAATATACCACACCATCAAAGAGGTGAAAAACGGTATGGGCGTCGTTCCCATTAAGACAGCCAAGGGATGGCTCCACATTGCGCATGGCGTACGCAACACGGCCGCCGGACTGAGGTACGTGATTTATGCGTTTGTCGCCGCTTTAGACAATCCCCGCACAGTCATAGCGACTCCCGGCGGCTATCTGATTGCGCCGCAGGGTGAGGAGCGGGTAGGGGACGTGTCAAACGTAGTTTTTACGAACGGCGCCATTGCGGATGAAAACGGACGGCTTTTGATCTATTACGCATCCTCCGACACCCGTTTGCATGTTGCGGAAACCAGCGTCGAGCAACTGCTGGATTACTGTTTCAATACGCCCATTGATCCGCTTACATCGCAAGATTCGGTAAAGCGACGGATTGCGCTGATCAAGAAGAACTTGGGGCGGCGACAAGAATGAAAGGAGGTTTGAAACACTCGTGACGTAACGTATGGCGTTTCGTCCGGTTTCGCTCCTCCCCTTCCTTTCGCGTTCACCTTTTGCTATGCCGTCTTAAACCGTCGATTTCTTCTGGCGTGAGGGGGCGGGACGCGCCTTCCACCAAACCGTCGAGCGATATGTTTCCAATGCGAATGCGCCGCAACGCCACGGGGTGCAGATGAAAGTGAGAAAAAACACGGCGTATTTCCCGGTTTTTTCCTTCTATTAATACCACCCGTATCGCTTTCCCGCCGATACGGGTGATTTTTTTCGCCCGATAGAACGCTTTTTCTATTACAACGCCGCGCGCAAAATCGTCAATGACCGTATCTGGAATGTGTCCAGACGCTTCCACGAGGTACTCTTTTTCGATGTTTGAAGAGGGGTGGCTGATTTTTGCGGCGAAATCCCCGTCATTGGTGAAGATGATAAGACCGGAGGAGCGGTAATCAAGACGCCCGACATTGTAGAGGCGTTCTTGAATGCGGGCGGGAAGAAGGTCTTTTGCAAGCCGCCTGCCTTGAGGGTCAGATGAACTGCAAATATATTCGGGCGGCTTGTTGAGAAGGAGATAGAGAAAGCTGGTTTCAGTGACAACCGGAATTCCGTCGAGGCTGACCACATCGTCCACGTTGACTTTTGTCCCCATGACGGAAACGGTTGTCCCATTCACGGAAACTCGCCCGTCTGTGATGAGTTTCTCGGCGGCCCTGCGGGAGGCGACTCCCGCATGGGCGAGGTAGATTTGCAAGCGGATTGGCAACATGCGGATAGTTTACTGTATTAGCCGCGCCGATTCAAGCGTCTTGTCGCTCATTCGCCTGTTTTTGTCGATGAAGTCTTTGCAGCCGTTGATTCGCAGAACGATCTCATTCAAGATGCATACGCATAAGTTTTTCTAGCAGTTTGTCGCGCTTCGCGCATAAAACCTCCAAAAATCGCCTGAAAAGGCGATTTTTTACCTTGCAAACTGCCAAAGAAGCCCCTTTATCGGGGTTTTTATGGTTCTTTTCAACGAAAAAAACATAAAAACCTACAAGTGCAACAGGCTGCTAGTGTTCCTCATCGCGTCTTCACCGCGTTAAAGCCTTGTCTGTAGTTCCGCTTGTAAGACAAGAAAAGGAGGTGATCCACAAAGCATGAAAGGCAATCAAACGAAGCCATAGTTGATGTAAAAGAAGGGCATGTCAAAGGCTTTCCGGCGGTTAAACAAGCGGCTTTCTGAAAAAACAGCGGGTTCTCCGAAATGTCCGTCTAATCCGACGCCATAACCGGCTTCCCTTCCATGCGCTTTCAATCCATGAAAGTGATCCCCCGACAGCCGCGCTCCTGTCCGCTTGTAAATTGACGCCCGCGCTTTTTTCCCCGCTCCATGTCGCGCTGGGGTTGCGGCAATGCCGGAGCTTCTATGGGTATTGACTTGACTTCATAGCCTTTCTTCGCCCCACAATTGTCATTCCCCCCTTTTTTTATCATTCTTTGTAGATCACCACCTAAATTTTATTTCGCCTAATGTTCCGGCTATTTGGAGCGCGCCCCAGCTACGCTGGGGCGCGCAAGCAGCCCTGTCAGGCGCGAACTTTCCCAAAATTCTGGAAAAAATTTGGGAGGAAACTTGGCAAAAAGATAGAGGGTATTCATACTATAAATAATCTTCACTGGAGGGAGCTTGTTCCAAAACGCAAACTGCGTTTGCGAACTGTGTTCGGGTTAGTTTTGGAACAGGCTTTTGGAGAAAATTGCTAATTCTTTATGGGTTTAGCATTTGTGGCTTATCCAATGTTCTCCAGGGGTAAGAAGCTGTTCCAAAACTGACGCCATAAGGCGCGTTTTGGAACAGCCTAGAGAATTATACAAGAGCATATTATTTTACACCAAATCAACAGTATGGGAAATAGTTGATGATAAGTAAATGAACCGGTTTTCCCGGGGGAGCCGGCGGGGTGTTAAAGCCCGCCCGTGAAACCATCCGCCCCACGCCGCGAGCCGCGAGAAGTTTCGCCGCTTATATTCTTCGCGTGGACGCAATCGCTTTTCTCACCAGATCGACGGGGATAATCGAAATCGCGAACAGCAGTACAATCAGCCATTGCGAGAGTGAAAGCCCAAAACAATGAAAAACTTGTCCGCCCGCATATACCAGCGCGGTCTGCACCAGTACAATGATGGACAGGACTCGCAGAAACCCCTTGTTGCCGCCTATATTGTCAAACAAATTGAGTTTTTCGGTTCTCGCGTTGAAAGCGTTAAACACGGCGGTAAAAACGAAAAACGCGAAATAGCCGGTGTGAAGCGCGTCATTGCCGGACAGCGCGGGAAAACGATCTTTCACAAAGCCGGCGAACAGGAACACAAGGCTGAGCGCAAACGTCCACAGCCCGCCCGTGAGGATGGAACGCCACATGGAGGGGCTGACTATGGCTTCGTCCCTGCGTTTTGGCGGCTCATTCATAAACCGCTTGAGCGCCGGCTCCCCCCCGAACGCGAGGGCCGCGAGCGTGTCCATAACCAGATTCACCCACAGTATCTGGATGATTGACAACGGGTTCTCTTGCCCGAAAAGAGGCGCGACAAAATTGATAAGGACCGCCGACACGTTGATCGTCAGTTGGAAAACGATGAATTTCCGGATGCTGTTAAAAATGGTCCGTCCATACAGAATGGCCTTGTCAATGGAATTGAAATTATCGTCCAGAATGACAATCTCGCTCGCTTCCTTGGCGACTTCGGTACCACTGCCCATAGCAAAGCCGACGTCCGCTTTCTTGAGCGCGGGGGAATCGTTTACGCCGTCTCCGGTCATTCCGACGACATAATTGAGTTCCTGCGCGATCCTGACCAAACGGCTCTTGTCGGACGGCGCCGCCCGCGCCACAACTTTAATGGACGTGATGTTCGCTTTCACCTCCTCATCGGAAAGCGCGGCAAGCTCATCCGATGTAAGCACAATGTCGCTCTCATTGTTCACCAAACCGGCTTCTTTCGCTATGGCGACCGCCGTTTCTTTTCTATCGCCGGTTATCATAACCACCTGAACTCCGGCGCGCCGCACTTCCGCAATCGCGGTTATAGATTCGGGACGGACTTCATCGCGGATGCCGATGATTCCCACAAGCGTCCAGCCCCGGCTTGCGTTGAGCATGTCGTCAATCGAACCATTGGGGCTGACTATTTTCCCTTCGCAGACCGCAAGCGCGATGACCCGTATGGAACGGACGGCGAGTCCGTCGATTTTTTGATTTAACGCGGCGAGGGCGGAGAATTTCACTTTGTTCCCATCGCTGTCTATATAATAATCGCACCTGTCCAGAATTTTTTCCGGCGCTCCCTTTATCAGGGTAAGGGGGCCGCCCAGGGCTTCGCCTTCAATCGTGGCCGCTGAAAATTTATTCTGGCTGTTGAATGGGATTTTTTCCAATGTAACGACGCTCTTTCCGCGAGGAGAAAAACCATCCTCCGCCGCAAAGGTTAAAAGCGCCCGCTCCGTGCTGTTGCCGCCTATCGCTTTTTGACGCGCCGCATGAGAGCCTTCTCCAGATAAAACGGCGTCCGTATTGTGAAAAAGCGAAAGGGAAAGGCGTTTTTTTAACCCATCCGGCGCATCTTGAAACCGTTTGTAATCGTTTCCCGCGCCGTCCGCAAAACTGACCGCCTCAAGTTTCCCTTTGGTAATCGTCCCGGTCTTATCGCTAAACAGAAAGTTGAGGCTTCCGGCGGTTTCTATGCCGGCGATTTTTCTGACCAGCACATTGTCTTTGAGCATCTTGCCCATGTTCAGAGCGGAAACAATGGCTATCATAAGAGGCAGCCCTTCGGGAACCGCCATGACGATGATGATGACCGCAAGCATGAAGGCTTGGATCAGATCGCTTAAAAGATGCGTCCAGTTCAAAGCGTAGGCGGCGATCTCGCCCGCGTTAAAATGATTGGCGATCACGATGCGTTGAAACAGCAGGGCGACGGCTATGACGACGCCGCCGATATAGCCGAATTTGCTGACGCCGTTCGCAAGGGCGCTCAACTTGACTTTCAAGGGTGTGTCGCGCTCGTCTTCCGCCTGCAATTCTTTGGCGATTTCGCCGTACACCGATTTGTCGCCGACCACGGTCACGCGCAACACGGCGTTGCCGGAAACCACCACCGCGCCCCTCCAGACTTTGTGGGGGTTGAGGAAATTGACGGCGGTTTCTTCGTCTTGATACCCATGCGGCGCCGCCGTTTTAGCGGCTTCTTTTGACTCGCCGTTCAAAACGGACTGGTCTACCTTAATCCCGCCTTCTATCAGGATGCCGTCCGCCGGAATCTTATCGCCGCTTTGCAGCAGAACCGCGTCTCCGGCGACAATATCGTCAATCGGCAATTCCCGAATCTCTCCATCCCGATATACTTTGCATCGTATCTTTGACGCCTCTTCCTGCAACTTTCTGAAGGCGTTCTCGTTGCGGTATTCGGACAGGGTGGACACAAAGGTCGCCAAAAGAATGGCGACCGCAATGCCGGCCGGCTCATACCACGCCATTTTATCCGGCGTCCACCCAAGGTAAGACGCGACGACCAGCGCCATATTGACAACGAGGGCGGCGCACAGAATTTTTATCATTGGATCCCCTAAATTCGTACGGAATTTAGTCCAAAAACCCTCGGATGTCCGCTCCGTAAGCCGGTTGTCGCCGAATTTTTCTTTGGAAGTCTGAACTTCCACGCTTGTCAATCCAAGGCCGCCCGAACCGTTTCCGGCGCTGGCCCGCCCTTCAATGTTTGTCATAAATCGTTTCCTTTCATTTTTTTGTACCGCTTCAAAATATATACTACAATAACGCAAGTTCGACAGGAAAACAAGGGGACGGCGCCCCGTCTCAACTGCGCAGCCTCAGCGCTTTTCCAGAAATGACGCCGATCATTTTCAGGAGAGATTCGGATCATTTTCCAAAATGATGAGGCTCTCTTATTTCCATTGAATGCGCCTTGCGCATAGTTAAAAAGTCAATCTTTACGCCGAAGTTTTCCCGCGTTGGAGAAATAGAGCGTCAGACTGCTCAAACCCCCGCATATCAAGCGCGACCGCGGTCTCAACCGCGAGTTGTATCATGCGTTCAATCGCCACGCCGGTAAGAAATACCAACTTGCGCGCGCCGTTTTTCCCGGCGCGCGCCTTGTACGCCGTTTCCGCGTCCTCCCATATCTCGAAAAACCGGGGCATGAAACCGAGCATCAGCGTAACGCCCACGGTAAAGCGGGAAATAAGGCGGGCGAGCGCCGGATTGGGAGGACGGAGGCTGTCCAGGGATTCCTTGAGTTCCTGCATGGTGGTGACGGAAAAAAACAGGGCGCATCCGGCGAACGCGGCGAGGAGGCCAAGCGCGAAGCCGAGTCCTTCACGAAAGCCCGCGATAGTGAAGCCAAGCGGCTCCCATGAAAGCGAGCGGAAGATGATCATCGTTATCGCCATAAACACAATAAAACCGGAGCCGCGATAGAGGGAACGAAGGGGAATGGCCGCCGTACAAGAAGCCGCCGCTATGAAGGCAAATGAAAAACCAACGCCAAATGGGAAAAAAACAAAAGCCGACCCCGAAATCACAAGCAGGCACAGCAGTTTGACGCGGGCCGGCAACCGGTGGAGAAAAGAATTTCCCGCTTTATAAGCGTACGGCGTCAGTCCAGCCATGTACAATCCGCGGCGCATATGTAAGACTTGCGAGGATCGCGGACGCCGTACGATGGAACGAGCCGGTCAAGCGCCTCGTCCGCCTCGCCCTGATCCCGAATTTCACCCTTGTCAAGAACGACAAGCCTGTCCGCATAGGCGAGCGCCTTTTCCAATTCATGCGTCAAAATGACAAGCGTTTTTCCTTCGGTTTTCATGCGCGTGATAATTTCAAGAGTCTGTACAACGCCCTGATAATCAAGATTCGCAAACGGCTCGTCCATGACAATGGCGGAACAGCCCATCGCCAGAATGCCCGCGACCGCGAGCCGCCGCTTTTCCCC
>JAIRLZ010000213.1 GCA_031259035.1 Treponema sp.
CTGGAAAGTGTACAACGCCAAAAGGCCGCCCGGCGTGATAACGCCGCGTGAGGGCTGGGTCCGGTTTCATAATATGTTTACGGGATGGCATGTCGCTAAAAGATGTGTATAAACGGTAGCCTTATAGGGGACTGCCCATTAAAGCCGCCGACTTTGGTGGTGGTTGTTTACTTGCCTGCGCCGGCGCGAGTAGGCAAGTATTCGGCGGCTATGGGCTAAACGCTTCCAGCGCGGCGCGTTTTACGGTTTCCAGTTCCTGATCTCCTATCCAATAATGGGTTGCGAAACGGAAAACGCCATTGTTCGCCGGACTAATACGGACGCCGGCTTTGGCAAAAACGCCCACAATGCCGGCGTTTGTCGCTGGATTTTGCGCTTTGGCGACGGTGAAGTACACCATATTGATCTGTACGTCTTCAATGTTCAAGACGACGCCGGGAATTTCGGCGAGGAAACGCGCCAGATTTTTCGCCCGCTCATGATCTTCGTGGAGGCGTTTTGTCATATCCGTTAAGGCTATGATGCCCGCGGCGGCGAGAACGCCCGCCTGACGCATAGCGCCCCCCATGATTTTGCGCTTGAGACGAGCGTCCGCGATAAAGGCTTTGCCGCCCGCCAAGAGGGAGCCTACCGGGGCGCAGAGTCCTTTGGACAGGCAAAACATCACCGAGTCCGATGCCGCCGCGATTTCCTTTGCGCTGACGCCCAGCGCCGCGGCGGCGTTGAAGATGCGCGCCCCATCCATATGCACCGGCAGCCGCCATGCGTCCGCAACGGCGCGTACCGCGCCCATGTCCACGAGAGACACCACGCGCCCCAGCGAGTGGGCGTTTTCAACGCAGATGAGGGATGTCGCCGGCTCATGAAGTTCCGCCTTGCGCAGCCGTTTGATCAGATTATCCGGCGTGAGTACGCCGTCCGGCGCGGAAACGGGGCGGGTTTGTACGCCCGCGATGATGGACGCCGCGCCGGCCTCATGCTGGATGATGTGGCACTCCTCACCGAGAATCACCTCTGTTCCCCGGGGACACCACGTAAACAGGGCGAGTTGATTCCCAAACGTACCGGACGGTACAAACACAGCCGCTTCTTTGCCGGCGAGTTCGGCTCCGAGTTCTTCCAATTTATGTACGGTTGGATCATCTCCATATACATCGTCGCCCACTTCCGCGCCGACCATCGCCTTGCGCATCGCTTCGGTCGGTTGTGTAACCGTATCGCTCCGCACATCTATCATGCGCCTTCTCCGCAAAAAAAACAGCGCCGTTTGACCGGCGCCGCTTCATACCCTGCCACCTACTCAATAATCGCTACAAGGTCTTGGTTCTTGAGAATAAGGTGATCTTCCCCGTCAATTTTGACCTGGGAACCTGAGTATTTGTCATACATGACTTTTTGACCCACGGAAACCGTAATTTTTTCTTTTTCGGTGCCGGGACCAATCGCAACGACCACTCCGGTCTGGGTCTTTTCCTGAGCGGTGTCGGGAATAATGATGCCGCCTGAGGTTTTCGCCTCACTCTTTTCCTGTTTCACGAGAACGCGATCAGCCAATGGCTGTACTTTCATATAAATACCTCCAAATTTTAAGTTTGCAATTATTATAGATAAAATATACAAAAAATTGACTGCAAACGTCAAGCGAAATCAGAGGGGAAAACACGCGCCGCTATGCGCCCCACCTCCTCAATTTCAGGGCGAGGCGGCCGCCCGCGCCTTCATTCTCTCAAAACGGCAAAGATAGAAAACGAGTCAATATGATACATCTTTCGCCTGATTTGATAAAAGCGTGTCAAAATGTCGTGATTCGCTTCGAAGAACCCCTATGACGACGGCGCTAGCCATAATGAGACGCTCAAATCAGCCGCCGCCAGCGCAGATGCGAACTGAAAATCCGCATGGAATCCGTGTATTCCTGCCCGGAACCCGCTAAAATTCAGCGCCGCTACGTGGTTTTATCTTCCCATTCAAATAAGTTGCGTTTTGGCATAATAATTGCATATATTATGACATACACAACGTAAAGAGGTAACCATGACTGCAAATAAGCATATTGCAAATAATTTTCATTGTGATGAGAATATTCTTTCTCTGTATCTCAAGGAAATCAATAGAATTCCACTCCTGACGCGGGAAGAAGAGGATGAGATCGCTTATGAGGCTGCCAACGGAAGCAAAAGCGCGCGGGACAAGATCGTAAACGCAAATTTGAGGTTTGTGGTCAATGTGGCGAAGAAGTATCAGGGGCAGGGTCTCCCCTTATTGGACCTCATCAGCGAGGGAAACATCGGGCTTTTGAATGCCATTGAACGCTATGATGTAAACAAGGGCTATCATTTTATTTCCTATGCGGTCTGGTGGATCCGCCAGGCTATTCTCAAGGCTATTTGCGAGAAATCAAGAGCCATCAGACTGCCGTTGAACCGCGCCAATGAGTTGGTTCAGATTGAGAAAGCCCGCAAAATGGTTCAGAACGGACATAGCGCGGAAAATGAGATCAGAGAAATAGCGGATATGTTGGGCATGGACAAGACCTATGTGGCTGACATCATCAATATTAGCCGCGATATGATTTCTATGGATGTGCCGCTGTCGTCTGACCGGGATTCTTCGGTAATCGGCGACTTCATTGAGGACAAACGCCACCAATCCCCGGACGAATATATGACCGGAAACGCGCTTAAAGAAGACATAGAGAGCGCGTTAAAAACCTTGACCAGAAAAGAAGCCGACATTATCCGATTGCGTTTTGGTCTGGGCAACCGGAAGCCCATGTCTTTGAAAGAAGTTGGGGATAGGTTTAACCTTACCAAAGAACGCATCAGGCAGATCGAGAAAAAAGCGATTAAACGTTTGCAGCATCCCTCCCGGCAGAAACTGTTGGAGAGTTACGTTGCATAAAATACGTCATAGCCATAAAGAAAACATCGTTCCTGCGGGAGCGATTTTTGATATGGATGGTCTTATGCTTGATACGGAAAGACCGTCACTGCGGGCGTGGAAGAAAGCCGGGGAGCGCATGGGGTTTCCCATTTCCGAGGAAGTCGTGTTCCGTACCATCGGCATATCCGAGAGAGCGGTCAGAAAGGTGTACTTAGACGCCTTTGGCGAAGATTTTCCCTACCTTGCGGTCCGCGCGACGGTAAAACAGATGCTTGATGAAGAGGTGAAACGGGAAGGCATCGCTTTGCGTCCCGGACTGCTTGTTCTGCTTGACGCATTCGCCGGCATGGGCGTACCGCTCGCCGTGGCGACATCCACCCACAAGGAGCGGGCGTTGTGGAAGCTGGACTACACCGGCTTGCGCTCGCGCTTTGCGGCGTTCGCCTTTGGAGACGAAGTTGAGCGCGGCAAGCCGGCGCCTGACATTTTTCTGCTTGCCGCGGAACGGCTCGGCGAAAATCCGCGTGACTGCGTAGGCTTTGAGGATTCTCCGGCTGGTCTTGCGGGGCTTCACGCCGCGGGCATACGCTCCGTGTTTGTGAAAGACCTGCTTGAGCCGCCGGAGGAAACGCTCGCCACTGTATGGCGCCGCGCCCAAGACCTTGCCGAAGCCGCGGCATTGTTCGGATAAAAAGCGGCTCCCTTTCGTGTAAAGAGCCTTTTTTATTCGCAGTGGGGTCTCATACCCGCGCTGTAGGGCGTCCCTTTAGGGCGGGTTAAACCGGCGGCCGACGCGGCGCTTATCGGCGTGTGCGGCGGAGCGGCGCGGTTTATGTTTTTACTGTCGTCAGCGTGGCGTTTTTGTGTATATACACCGCGAATAGCGTCAACGATACAGCGCTTGCGCCTACAAACCCTTCAAGCAAGAAGACATTCTTTATGACTCCCGCCTGCATCAACGCCGCCGGCGCATCTACTATTGCATGGAGGAGTATCGCCAAAGGATACAACCACGATTTGCCCTTGCAAGACACGGCGTAAAAAACCAGTGTTGACAACGCCATGTGTATTCCTATCGCACATATGCGTTCTATCCCGCTAATAAGGAATACATACGGCTCTATTGTCGTCAGCGCGGTTATTTGGGCATTTACCTGAAGCAGCGTCTCCCCGGTCAAACCGGCGGCGACGGCTTCCACGGATCCTGAGTTGATCATAACGCTCAATACAATGTTATGTATCATGGCCGCCCCCGCAAGCAGTATCGCTTCAACGCCGCCGTGTCCTATGCCGTAGGATAACGCGGCTCCTATGCTGTTGTACTTTTTCTTGAGCGCGTTAAAAGAAATGAACCGCGCGGTTTCCTCAAAAACACCCGCCATCAAAGCTCCGTAGACCATATATATGAACGGCTTTTCTTGTAAGTTGAACGCGCCTAACACAACTCCATGCGCCGACCGCTCCAGTATCAGTACAAATAGGACAAATGCGAGGGAGCCGGCAAGCAAGGGCAAAGCCGGCAGTTTATATTTTCTGTAAAAAACAACGAACAACGCTATCGGCGTACCGATTGACGCCAGCGCCGAAACGCCCATAAAAATAATGGATGCCGCTGAAACATGCATTATATTCCTCCATAAAAAATTACGGCAATAGGGGGCTTCAAAACAAGCCGCGCTTTGAAACAAATCTCCCCGGCGTTGCCGCTCTGGAAGGCCGCCGGCAACGCCAGTTCACTCGCCTTCCGCTTCTTTCTTTCTTTTGCCTTTCTTCCGTTGCCGCACCGCCTCGGTCAACAGGAACTCGATTTGCCCGTTGACCGAACGGAATTCATCTTCCGCCCAGGCCGCAATCTCCTTCCACAGCGAATCGGAAAGCCTCAAGGGAATCTGCTTTTTCTTTTCGTCCATTGCGTCTATCAGTAGATGCTGCCGGAGTTTACCACCGGCTGGGTGTCCTTGTTGGAGCAAAGCACCACAAGGAGATTGCTCACCATAGCGGCTTTTCGTTCTTCGTCAAGACACACGATGTTCTTGTCGTCAAGTTTGTTCAAAGCCATTTCCACCATGCTCACCGCACCTTCTACGATCATCTGCCGCGCGTCAATGATTGCGGCGGCTTGCTGTCGCTGAAGCATGGCCGCCGCGATTTCCGGCGCGTATGAAAGGTGGGTGATACGCGCTTCCAGTATTTCCAAACCGGCGACGGCTGCCTTGCCTTGAATCTCATCGGACAGCCTCTTGGATATTTCCTCGCTTGAACCGCGCAGAGATTTTTCATTATCGGCGTCTTCATTGCCTGCGCTGTCGTAAGGGTAGAGCCGGACGATGTTCCGCAAGGCGGCGTCGCATTGAATTGACAAAAATTCAGTGTAGTTGTCCACATTGAACACCGCCTTCGCCGTATCCGCCACCCTCCAAACCACCGCGATTCCGATAATGATGGGGTTGCCCAATTGATCGTTGATTTTCTGTTTGTCATTGTTCAATGTCATCACTTTCAAGGATATGGTTTTTGATTTCTTTTCTCGCTCAGAGCTGGACGCCGCTCCAGCTTCGCCGACGCTTCCAGTTGTAGCGTTTGTTGAAGCCGGATTAAAGGCTTGCGCGAAGGGGTTTATCCAGAAAAAGCCCGGGCCGGCAAGGGTGCCGTAGTATTTTCCAAAGAGCGCCAACACCAAAGCTTCCCGCGGTCTGAGTACTTTAAGCCCTTTGTACACTACAGGACCTATTAGACTTGAATAGAGAACGCCAAAGACGATCATCACGATTGCCGGAGCCGAATTATTGAGATTTCGCGCTCCCCAGATAACCAGCCCTACCGCCGCGAGCGTCAGGAGCGTGTTGACAAGCAGAACCGCCATTCCACCGACGCCGAAAGCTGTTTTCTCGACTATGGTGTTTTCCCTGCTGTTTTGTACATCATTCAT
>JAIRLZ010000128.1 GCA_031259035.1 Treponema sp.
GAACGCCAATCGCGGCGTATGGCGTGAAACGGCGTTCGTGTATTTGATATTGAAGACCAATCTGGGCCTACGGACACTTGAAGAGTGCCAGCGGATAGCGAAACGGCTTGAATGTGAAAAATAGAAGGGGAAAATACGGCGCCAACTGTGCAGCGCTTGTTCAATTAGTGCATATGGATATGAGACCCCACTGCGAATAAACGCGAATATTTACTGTGATAGGCGGCTGTCAAACAAAGCCATAGTTGTTAAACGCTTTCCGGCGGTTGAACCGGTTCGCGGGTGAAACCCCCGCGAACCAGAACGGGCGTTGGATAGGTGTTATCCGGCAGTTTCCAGATAACCTTTCTCCGGCAAAGCCTCCTCCTTCCTAAGAAGCTCTTTGATGTAGCGGATAAAATCCGGCGGCAGCCGTTTCCCTGAATGGGTCATCGGGGCGCTCACCTGATCGGCGTCGGGACCGTAAGCGAGAAAATGATCTATCCCTTTGTTTGCGTTGGCAAAGGCGTTCCCGAAAGGAAGTTTCCCCGCTTCCTCCATTGCCTTTGAAACAATTCTCGTTATCTTATCCGAGATAATCTCCGCCGCCTCGTGTTCGCCCGCGTCAATATCCCGCATCATGGCGGTATAGTGGGCGGCAAAACAATTTGCCGAACCCAAGAGAAACCCGTCGTATAGGCCATCAGGGCTTCCTTTATACCAGCTTCGGTAGTTCCCTTCCCCTCCCCGAACCAGAAACACTCCCCCTCCATCCACTTTGGAAAGAGCGACCCGATCCCGCCCGCTGGTGTCTTTGAAGAGATAGAAATTTCCGTATTTCCCGGCCAGTTTTTCAAATGTTTCGGGGGCGATTTCATTCTCCGTAATCTGTGGAAGCTGGTACAAGGCGGTAGGGTACCCTAAATCAAGGATAGAACCAAGTTTTTCATACATAAGTTCCTGGGGAATATCACTGCCTTTGGGGGCGCAGACCGTAAAACCACAAACCCCCGAAGACCGCAACGCCTTCTCCGGATCGCCTGCCCCGGTAATATCCATTAAAAAACGAACCGTCTTTTCAATGTCTTCGCGGGCTTTTTCCGCGTCGGGCCTGAGCACCCCGATCAAAAGGCGAACGCCTAGATCGCGGGTTTCGGTGATTATGAATTTGAGAAGCCCGTCAATCTCCGTTTGGGAGAGTTCCCAGCCGTCGCCCGTGGAACCGGGAATCAGGTGGGTTTTAACATACGGCGCCATGAAAAGCAATTGGGAACGGGTATGTTTTTTATCCAGTTCAAGGGAATCAGTGTAATGGGCCAGCGGAGGGCTCCAAAGCTTGGGAATTCCTTCAGGGAAAAGTTCTTGGGCCAATTCCCTCCGATCTGTTTCTGTACTCAACGCGGGCCTCCTTTGGCTTAACCGGCGGCGTTTTCTTTATTTTGAAACCGCCCCACCCGGTATTTAGGCGCTACTAAATTATTGGAACTATATCTCATTATTTACGATAGAGAGTCTAGCACAATATACCGCGATTGTCAAGGCGCGGATATGTTTTAATGGCAATTTTATATGTTTCATTTTAATCCTCTACAGAAATTGGCCAGCCTGTCAATGGCAATCTTCAGATTGTCCAGAGAGTTCGCGTAGGAAAGCCGGATAAAACCTTCTCCGAAATCGCCGAACGAGGTGCCCGCGGCCGCCGCCACCCCCGCCTCTTCCAGCAGGCGATCGGCAAATTCGGATGATGAAATGCCGAACGATGAAATATCGGGAAAGGCGTAAAAGGCGCCGCTCGGCTTAACACATTTGACGCCGTCGATGCTGTTCAGCGCGTCAATGAGGTAGTCCCGCCGCTCCCGGAAGGCGTTCACCATTTCCCTAACGGCGTCCTGGGGCCCGGTCAGCGCCTCAATCGCGGCCCACTGGGTCATCGACGCGGCGCAGGACGCCGAGTTTACCATCAGCATGGACATATGTTCCGCCAGTTCTTTGTTCATAATGCCGTATCCCAGTCGCCAGCCGGTCATTGCGTAGGTTTTGGAGAAACCGTCCAGGATGATGGTCCAGTCCTTCATACCCGGCAGAGTCGCTATAGACAGGGGCTGCTCCTCAAAAATGATCCGGTCGTAAATCTCATCCGCCAGGATGTAGATGCCTTTGCCCCGCACCATGTCGGCGATGGCGATAATATCTTCGCGCGTGATCATGCCACCGGTGGGATTGCTGGGGTTGTTAAGGATGATGAGCTTTGTTTTGCTGTTGATGTCGCGTTTGAGTTGATCTTTGTCAACAGAAAAATTGTTTTTTTGCAATAGCGGCATGGGAACCGGCTTGGCCCCGGAAAATTTGATAACGGATTCGTAAATCGGGAAACCGGGGTTGGGGTATATAACCTCGTCGCCGGGCTGGGTCAGCATCAGCATAGTAAAAAATATGATTGGCTTGCCGCCGGGAACCACCACAATTTCTTCCGGGCAGGTCTTGACTTTTTTGTAATCTTCACAGTAGCGGGCGATTGTTTCGCGTAACGGTATAATACCGGGGGTAGGGGTGTATCCCGTTTTACCCTCGTTCATCGCCCGGTAGGCGGCCTCAATGATATTTTTGGGGGTTTTGAAATCCGGCTGTCCGATTTCAAGGTGAATGACGCTCCTGCCCTGGGCTTCCAGCGCATTGGCCCGCGCCAGAATCTGAAACGCCGATTCAGTGTGCAAAAGACCCATACGGTCCGCGACTTTGTTTGTCATGCTTTGCTCCCTATCCACTTTGAGTGGAGTCTCTTTTACAAAAAGTCAACAAGCCTCACGTCGAAAGGCAAGGGCTTGCGGCTTGGACTGATTGCCCAGCCTGCTCTACAAGGTTTCCGCTTCTTCCCGTTTCCGGTATTCCCACGGCGGTTTCGCTCTCGTCGCCAAGAGGCAGAGCCTCCATGTCCACAGACGTTTCGGACTTACGTCCGCATTCCCCGCGTTGCGCGGGTACAGTACTTATTCTACTCTCTCTTTACCTTTATGTCAACACGAAAAGTTAAGTTACGCTCATGAAGACAATAAGATTGGCGAACATGAAGGGTTTCGGACTGGCCCATCGCTGCGGACAAGGCGCATAAGCTCGGCATCCGCGCCGAGGCGTACATAACGCGCGGTCTCGCGGCTCGCGCATTGCCGCGCGTCGGACATTCAAGGGCGATTGCGCGCGATTGCGCCGCTTCGCATGATTGTCCGCGCGGTTTACGCGCAATTCCCCGTGTCGATAGTCTATGCGTCCTCTTGCACATCACCCTATATACGGCTTCATACATAGACAAGGAATCAGAGGCGATTCCAGCGCGTGAATCTACAGGTTTGCCTTGATTACTCCGCCGTATGCGCCGCTGGAGGAGGATTCTCTCTAAAATACACCGAAAAAATAATTGCGTCTTTTCAGGATAGATTATAGATACATTGACATCAAGTTCAATCCCGCCGTCTTCAAACATGACGCACGTGAGAATGACAGCAAGGTTGCCATCCTCAACGCTCTGTATGATGATGGAGCCTTTCCCAAAACGCGGGCTACGTTCCGCGAACAAAAGGCTGCGGACACAGGGTTCGGGTGGTTTTGAGAAAAACTCAAAGGACTTGCGAAAAATTTTTGCCTGTGATAAATAATCCCCGCCGCAAGCGGCGGGGTAGTAAACCCCCAATGGAATAAAGAACCCTCAACCAACTAAAGCGCCAGATAGTAAAAATACTATTCTTCTCAAACTCAGAATCTGATATTTCCTCCGCTTCCTCAAAAAATCTCTTTTAATTTTTTAGGCTGTTCCAAAACTAACCCGAACTCGTGTTCGCAAATGTAGTTCGCGTTTTGGAACAGGCTTTTTTCTCGTTAACTTTTTCTGTGAGAATGGAGGAATATATGAAACTCTTTGCAAAAAGCGGCGGAACGCCATTGCCGCGGCAGCCGGGTAGTGGGCTTGAGCTCATTCCAAACAAAAAATATCGCTTGACGCGGCACATGTACCTGTTTCCAGAACAGGAAGTCAGCCCGCAGGTCAATGACTATTTGAAGATAGGCGCGGTTGTCACCTATCTGAAATCCGGAGAATTGGTGGAAGACCAGAACACGCGTATGCCCTGGGTATACGTGCGAAGCGAAAAGCAAAAGAAAGCGGATATGGGAAAAGGGAAGGAAGGCTGGCTCTTCTCCCATTATTTACAAATGGCGGAAGATGAAGAGGGCGGCGTATGACTATTTTTGAAATGCTGGAACAGAGCGCGGTGTTAACCATTCTTGGCATGGCCGTCGTTTTTTGCTTTTTGTGGCTCATGATTATCTGTGTCAATTTGATGAGCCGCCTGGTTCACAAAATGGGCTGGGACAAAGATATACCGCCTTCGGAAACCGTGCCGCCAAAGCGTCCCGGCGAAACGGCAAAACCAGATGTTATCGCGGTAATATCGGCGGCGGTTCGGGACTACCGGAAAAATGAGGAGGCGCATGATGATTAGACGGCGGATCGTTGGCGTCATTCCTGCAAGCGCCTCGACCCAGGCGCATAGAATCTGGAAATCGTCGCCCAGTTCAGCGGTGGGCGGACGTTTCTGAAAGAACCCCGCGCGCTCGCCCTTGCCGGGGAAGCGACCGTTCCCGCCCCCTAGCCCTGTCTCCGCGCATAGGCTGTGCCGCCGTCCTCTCGCACATTAATTCTATGCGTGGCTTTATATGGGAGGAATCAGAATGAACCCACCGGTTTGCCCTGATGTACTCTGCGGGGCAATATCCCTGGCGGGAGCGTTGCGGGGCGGCGGCGAAAGCGCGTTCTTTTACCCCGGTCTTTTTGATTCGCAGTGGGGTCTCATACCCATACGCACTAACTTAGATTTGACAAACCTTTGATTTATTGGTATACTGTAAAAAACACCGGAGGTTTGTAGTATGCCGTCGACAGCCCAGTTGCCG
>JAIRLZ010000299.1 GCA_031259035.1 Treponema sp.
TTTTTTCAGAAATGTGTTGAAGTCAACATGTCAAGAAAATCGCGCGCTGATAGGGCTTCAAATCCACACAAATTTCAAGCAAAGTGTATGAAAAAGGCGAACAAAAGGCGTTCCGCAAGGACGCGCCGCGCCCTCGACAAAGCGCCTTCCATAATCCCCCGTACTGTGCTATCATGCCCTTATGGATAGAATCATTGCATGTATAGGCGGCGGAAACATGGGCGCCGCGCTTATGAAGGCCGTTGCTAACGTTACGGGCGGCGGCGCGATTGGGTTCGCTGATGTGGATAAAAGCAAGGCGAAACAAGTTGCGGAGCAGATGGGCGCGACCGTGTACGGTTCAAACGCGGAAGCCGTTCAGGAAGCGGACGTTGTTTTTCTCGCGGTAAAACCGCAGGCGCTTCAAACGGCGCTTGAGGAAATCGCTTCTATAATAAAGAAACGCGCTGCATCCACGCGCCCGGCGACTCTCGTGTCAATGGCGGCGGGCTGGTCAATAGCGAGAATTCAGGCTATTGTGGGGAAAACGCCGGTCGTCCGCATCATGCCGAATACGCCGGCGCTCATCGGCAAAGGGGTCATAGCCTATGCCCCTTCGCCGGAAACGCCTGACCATATGGTTGAAGAAATCAGGCGCATGCTTTCGCGGACCGGCGTTGTTGATCGGCTTGAGGAACCATACCTTAACGCGGTGACGGGTCTTTCCGGTTCTGGACCCGCGTTTGTCTGCCTTTTTATTGAGGCGCTCGCCGACGGAGGCGTGCGGGCCGGATTGCCGAGGGACAAGGCGCTGCGTTACGCGGCGCAAACTGCGCTGGGTTCCGCCGCTATGATTTTGGAAACCGGCAAACATCCCGCGGAACTCAAGGACATGGTCGCGTCCCCGGCAGGTACAACCATTGCCGGCGTCGCCGCGTTGGAAGCCGGCGCGTTCCGCGGCGCCGTGATGAACGCTGTGCATGAGGCCTCCAAAAGGGCCGCGGAATTGGACTGCTAAAGGACGAGAACTATTCAATGCGTTTGAGACCATTCCTTGCGTTTTTTCTTTTCTCTTTTACCCTTTCGGGCTGTCTGGGACTGGTCGAAACAGCGGGGCGTGTGGCTGACGGATCGGCGTTTTCTGTGAAAACAACAGCGCGTTATCGCGGCAAGACCGTTGAAGTGCGCGAAATCAGCTTCAAAAACAAGGACAAACAGCAGGAACAGGGCTTGCTCATCATACTGGATGATTTTCCCTTTCTCCAATTCAGAACTACGCAACCTGACCGGAACGGCTCATTTTTCTTTACCTCCCTGCATTATATGGGTGGAACCTACTCCGGTTGGAACGAATGGACGCAAGCGTTGGCCGGTTCCGGTACCTTTCGTATAAGCGGAAACACCGCATACCTGAACATAAGCGGCTCCATTGGTACCGGCGCATTCACCTCGGCGAAAATCCTCCACAACGGAGGCAAACGCGCGGGTGAGGAAGCCCTTGCGAGCGTCCGCGCCCGCGCGGATCGCATCGCCGCCCTTGTCGAATGGATGCGCGCATTCCCCGGCGGGCTTGTCAACGGACAGCGGTTTTCGGATGTTGGGGCTTTTGAGGCGTACTGGAAACCTATCCTTTTTCCCGAAAGGACGCCATCCGGCCAACGTCCGTCAACCTATACGGAAACGGACGCCGAATGGTCGCGGGCGGAAAGCGTCAGATGGAACAGGACGTATACCCGCGTCCTTTTTCCCGAAGCGCTTCGTCCCGTACGGGACTCCGGCGCATTGATGAGAGATTTTGAAGAAGCTCCCGCGTGGCTGTACTGCGTATATGAATGGCGGAGCGTTGAAGCTGTATTGAAAGAGAATAATTTGGTGAAACAATAATGTTCGCCCTCTTGCAAAAACGCCTTTTTTGCTATATACTTAGATAAGTATCTATGAACAATTCCGTAGAAAGGCTCATCCAGGAAGCCTACGACAGCTTGAAAGCATCCAACGCGACGTCAGCCGCAGCCGCGCTAGATGAAGCGATGAAAATTGATTATGAACACCCTGAAGTAGTGTATGCGTTAAAATGTCTGAATTGGTGGATGGACAGGATAAAGCAGGGCGAGGAGTTTTCAAGCGGCGCATATGAAAAAGGGGAATTTATTTTGTCGCAATGGAAGCCGTTTTACGTTTTTCTGGACCGGATTGGGCAGAACTATGAAACGTGCCTCTATGCGATACGGCGTTTTGTTTTTGCGACCGCCCTGCACTATTTTCAGGAAGTTGTGGAAAAAGAAAAGAGTCAGCAGGATTTGCGGCAAGAGCCGGCGCTTTTGCTTCAAATTGGGCGCTGTTACAAGGGTTGCGGCAATTACGAATTAGCGCTCAAATTCCTTGAGCAGGCGGCTCGCCTCAAGCGGGACGACGCGGAAACCCTCTCGGAGCTTGCCGATGTAAACGCTCTGCTTGAGGAGACCCGCTACGCAAAGGTCTTGTTTAGGGAAGCTTTTTTCCTTGATCCTCAAGCTGTCGATCTGCGTTTTATGGAATCGGAATTCATCATACGCTTGCGTGACAAGGTGAAGAGTGTGGGGTACAGCGACACGGAAACGCCTGAATGGATGCCGATTTATGGAAATTTGCTGGGAGTTTTTTCGGTTAAACGGGAATTGAAACAGATAGAGTTGGGAAGGCTGAAACAGTCTATTTTTTCTTTGGAAAACGATG
>JAIRLZ010000135.1 GCA_031259035.1 Treponema sp.
GGCGCAAGGCGGCATCTACCGGGACTTTGTTACGGCGCGGGAGGGGAGCCGGGGCTGGAGCAGAAGGAAGGCGGCGGGGTAGAGGAGGAAAAGAAGCCGCCCGCCAGGGATGACGGGCGGAAATTACGCTGTTGCAACTATAGGTTTTTGCGTCATGTTATGCCGCAAAAACCACGATTTACGGGTCGCCGCGAAAATCTTCCGCCGGCCAGCCGTATAAACATCACGGTTTTCCCTCGTCGCTCAGGGAAACGCGGCGCCGGTTTCTGTATGATAATATAACACTTTGCAAAACGATGAAAAAGCACAGCATGGCGCCGGTGGTAATGCCTTGCCACCACGGTCCTTTAAGCCTTAGGGCGACCACAATGTTATTAATTGTTCCTTGCGACAACACGCCAAACAGCGTTCCGATGATATTGCCGACGCCGCCGGTAAGCAATGTTCCGCCTATAATAGACGCCGCGATAGCCTTCATTTCTGCGCCAGTAGCCTGTGTGACAGCTCCCGAACCGGTATGCATAAGGTACACATACCCGCCAATTCCAGCTAACAATCCGCAAAGCAGATAGGAGTAGAACTTTGTGCGTTTGACATGGATGCCCAGCATCAACGCGCTTTGGACATTGCCGCCTACAGCGTAAAGGTTGCGCCCAAACCGCGTCCATTTAAGAATACAAAAGACAACAACTACCACTAAAAGCGCGATTACAACGCCCAATTCTATCTGCGCGTCAATATAATTGCCGTTTTTAGCCTCGTAACCAAGACCGGGAATCGTTATCTCAATATCCCGTAATGTCTTAAACGCTTCATTTTGCACCGAGCGCGGCTTGACTTCAACCATTGTCGTCGCGCCTCTGGCGAAAAACATGCCGGCAAGCGTAACGATAAACGGCTGAATCTCCAAATAGGAGATGAGGAGTCCCTGAACGGCGCCGAACCCAAGCCCTATGACGAGCGCCAACAATAACGCGCCGAAAACGCCGACTCCCTTGTCATCTATGCTGACGACGCAACTCATACACACCAAAGCGGTTATACCGCCTACCGAAATGTCTATGCCGCCGCCTACCATAACAACGCTCAGTCCGCAGGAAAGAATAATAAGCGCCGCGTTCTCGTTAAAGAGATTTAAGAATTGCTGCGGTCTTGTAAAACCGCCGCCAAAGACGAATATGGAAAAAACGTACATAGCGATAAAAATGCAAATAGTTACGGCAAGCAGCAAACTGGTGTCTGTAAGAGGCTCTCTTTTCTTGAACATATTACCTATTCTCCTTCGCCGCTGCGGAAGCGGTTGACGCCGTATATTTGCTGAAGATTTTGCTGAACATATTTTTAACAACAGGCGAGCTTGCAACGACAATAACTATGATAACTATCGCCTTAAACGCTTTAAGCGAATCAGAGCTGACTCCAGCCGCATAGAGCGTTGTCATCAGGGCTTGAATGGTATACGCGCCTATTACGGAGCCGGCCATACTGAATTTACCTCCGCCAAGCGCGTTTCCTCCGATGGCGACGGCTAAAATTGCGTCCATCTCAATATCGGCGGCGATGGTCGTGTGGTTGATTGTAGCGTTTCTGCTGACCTTGATGAAAGCGGCGACGGCGACGCAAAGCCCCATTATGACATACGCCAAAAATTTGATAAACACAGGGTTGATTCCGTTCAAACGCGCTGATTTTTCATTTATTCCCACCGCCTGCGTGTAAAGACCGAGATTGGTGAGTTTTAACGCAAAGGCCATTGCAATCATACACGCTATCGTGATAAAAACAGGCGTGGGAATGGGAACGCCGGGGATAAAATTGCCGAAGTATTTGAATTGCGGCTCCGAGACAATGGGAAGAATGCCGCCGTTAATCCAATAGGCTATGTACCGTCCGGCAGTGTACAGTATCAGCGTAGCAACCATCGGTTGGATTTTAAATATAGAAACCAACGCGCCGTTGAACGCGCCAAAAAGCATCGCCACTACACAGCCAGCCAAAAAAGCGGCGACTATAGGCGCCTGCATCAATTCAGGGGCGACATGGTTTCCGCAGAGAACTCTGAGCATAACGCCGCCCGCTATTGCGATGCCGGCGCCAACGCTGATGTCCTGCCCGCCCGAAGCCGCCGTTACCAGCGTCATGCCTAAAGCCAATATCGCAAGCTCGGAGGCGTTGTCGAGAATGCTGATTACATTTCCAGACAAAACGGTGTTTCCGGCGTTGTTTACGGTAGTGGCGATTCTAAAGAATCCGGGGTTTGTAATCAAGTTAAATAAAAATATCAACAACAAGCCCAAAAACGGAATAATCAGATTTGATGTTACAAGGTCTTTAACTCTTAGGGAAATGTTGAGCGTGCCGGTTGAATCCGGCGCGTTCTGAGCTTTATCATTTCGTTTCGGCATCATTTTTGACCGCGCCTCCCACGATTGTTTGCATTACATTCTCCTGCGTCATATCGCCGCCTGTAAGCTCGCCGGCGACATGACGGTCCCTCATAACAATAAGACGAGAACAAATGCGGAGCATTTCTTCTATCTCGGATGAAATGAACGTTATGCTCATACCTTCTCCCGCAAGTTTTAACACAAGTTTTTGTATTTCAACCTTAACCGCGATATCAATGCCGCGTGTGGGTTCGTCAAGGAGAAGATACTTTGGATGCGTCAGCAGCCAGCGCGCAAGTATAACCTTTTGCTGATTGCCGCCAGAAAGAGATTTGAGCGGCGTATCCGCGGACGCTGTTTTAATATTGAGGGCTTCTATATATTCTTCGGCGAAGGCTTGAGCTTGCGCCTTTGTAAAAGGCTTGAGAAATCCTTTCATAACCTGCAAAGCGAGAATAATGTTATCACGCACCGACAAGTCGGCTATAACGCCTTCGTTTTTGCGGTCTTCAGGCAAATAGGCCATTCCGTTTTTCATCGCGTCAATCGGCTTGGATATCTTAACCATCTTCCCATTCACCCTCACAACGCCCCCGGTAATCCTATCGGCGCCGAACATGGCGCGAATGCTTTCACTCCGTCCAGAACCAAGAAGTCCAGTAAACCCGTTGACCTCGCCTTTTCTGATTTGAAAGTCAAACGGTCTCACTCCGGCGGCGCTTGACAGTCCCTCCGCTTCATAGACAGGTTCATTTTCAGAAACAAGCCCTATCCCCTTGCGATCTATATTCGAAAGGTCGCTGAGTTCTTTGCCCATCATCTTGGAAACAAGCTCAAAACGCGGCAAATTATTAATGTCATATTCGCCGACAAGCTCTCCGTTACGCATGACCGTAATTCTGTCGCACACCTCGTATACCTGTTCAAGAAAGTGGGTGACAAAAACAATGCCGACGCCACGATCTTTTAGTCCGCGCATCAGCGTGAATAGTTTCGCCACCTCATGGTCGTCAAGCGACGACGTAGGCTCATCCAAGATGAGCGCTTTGCAGTCCATGTCAACCGCGCGGGCAATCGCAACCATCTGCTGCACCGCAAGCGAGCAGTTCGCAAGCTGCTGAACGGGCCTTGCGGGTATGCCGAGATTGTCAAGTATAGCTTTGGCTTTCTTTCTCATCACGCTCCAGTTTACGAAGCGGTATTTGCCGCGTCCGATAAACATATTCTCGGCTACGGTTAAATTGGGGCAAAGGGTGATCTCCTGATAAACCGGGCTTATGCCCAAGACTTGAGCTTCCTGCGGCGATTTAATATTCACCGCCTTGTCAATTCCGTCTATATAAATCTGTCCTGAATCCTTGGGATAGACTCCGGTCAAAACCTTTATCAACGTTGACTTGCCGGCTCCGTTTTCGCCCATAAGCGCGTGGATTTCCCCATAACGAAGCGTGAAGTCTACATCCCGCAAGGCAAGGACTCCCGGAAACGCTTTGCATATGTTCCGCATGGTTAATACTGTTTTTCCCCGCATTAAGCCGACCTTAAAACTAAAATCAAACACAAAACGAAGTTTTGCGCACTCTCCTTTATGGTTTAGGCTGTTCCAAAACGCGCCTTATGGCGTCAATTTTGGAACAGCTTCTTACCCCTGGAGAACATTGGATAAGCCGCAACTGCCAAACTCATAAAGAATGAGCGATTTTCTCCAAAAGCCTGTTCCAAAACTAACCCGAACCGTAGGTTCGCAACCGCGGGTTCGCAACCGCGGGTTCGCAACCGTAGGTTCGCAACCGTAGGTTCGCGTTTTGGAACAGGCTCGGTTATCAAGAAAAACACGGCGTGGATGCGCGGAAAAAAGTCCAACGCATCCAGACGTTATTTCAGATGCTATTCACCAAGTCCATATTTATCAATATCAGCCTGAGTGATTGTCTTGGCGTCAAAGCCTTTTTCCTCAGAGATAATTATCTTCTGGGCGAGAGCTTTGCCGTTTTCAATGTCCTTAATCATGCGATCAACAACAGACGCTTGGAAGGGGCTGCACTGACCGTCATAATTCCAGTTTTGGGCAAGCAGTTCCCTAAGCGCCCACTTATTGCAGTCAAAGCCCATGATGACGACGTCTTTGCCGACGCCGTGGGTGATGCCGGCTGCGTCAAGAGCGGCGACGGCGCCCTTTGCCATATCATCGTTCTCGGCGTAGATCACGTTGAACGGCGTACCGGCGTTGACAACCGATTGGACAATAGCTTTCGCCTCGTCAGCGCTCCAGTTGCCTGTCTGCTGAATGACTTTCGTCATCGTGCCGGCGTTAAATTCGGCGTCAAGCGCGGCGGTCCGGCCGATTTGAGCGTCGGAACCCATAACACCCTGAATATGGATAACATTGTACTCGCTCAGCTTCTGATCCTTCAGCCAGTTGACGGCAGTTTTGCCCTCCTGGGCCATATCGGAAACCACGGCGGCCTCATACAGGCTGCTCGGCGCGGAAATCATACGGTCGAAAAGGAACACCTTGATCCCCGCTCTCTGAGCAGATCTCAACGCATCGTCCCAACCGTCAGTGGCGGCGGCGGAGAGGAGAATGTAATCCACGCCGTTTGTAACGAACTGATTGAACGCAACCAGTTGTTCTTCAAAAACAATACTGTACGCAAACGAGGCGTCGTAGCCGTTGCCAGCCGTAAAGATAGATTTGAAATCTTTGTCGTTAGCCGTACGATAGCCAGACTCCGAAGGCGGATTGTTGATGATGCCCACCGAGATCAAGCTGGAAGATGCGGCTCCGCCGCTTTGCTGATCGCCTTTGGCGAAAAGCGCGGATGCTACGCAAAGCGCCAAAAGAATTGTTAATAGCTTTTTCATAAAAGCCTCCTTATGAATTGATTTATAAAAAGTTTATCACTCATAAGGCTGGCGAATACATGATTTTTATTATGAACTTTTGTTTGAAATTTTAAGGGGACGATGGCTTTTTATGGATTTTTACAGAAAAAGTGTGATTTATTACGATGGAAGATTGGATTTTTTCTTTTTTATAAAATGGCTTAATACCGCGATCTAAAGGGCGGGGAGGTTCCTCAGCATACGTCTACTTCCCGGTGTTCCGGTACTCCCTCGGCGACATTCCGGCGTTCTTTTTGAAAATGTAACTGAAATAGTGAGGGTCGTTAAAACCGGTTTCATAGGCGATGTCAGCGCTTTTCATGGCGGTGTTTTTAAGGAGAAACTTGGCTTTTTCAATACGCACTCTGGTAAGGTAGTCAATGAAGTTCTCGCCTGTCTCTTGGGCAAAAACGGCGGAGAGATGGTTGGGGCTTATGCCTACAAAATTGGCAGTGGAATGGAGGGAGATTTCTCCCGATGTGTAGTTGATGTCGATGTATTCCCGGGCTTTCATAATGACCGCCTGATAGCGGCCGCCGGAGTGGGCGTCCCGCCATTCGATGACCGCGTTTAGGAGAGAGCGGAGTTTTTCAAGGAGAGTTTCTTTTGAGGAGGCTAATTCGCTCACTTCATGTTGAGTCAGCGCGAAAGGGGAAATGATGTTAATGTCGCCTCCAAGGACTTCTACGATCCTGGACACCGTCATGATGATCTCGCCAATCACAAGGTACGCGAACATGGGGTTTTCATCAAAACTGTTTCCCAGCATTCCCACGTATTCTTCCAGTATCGAATCTATGTCCCCTTTGGCGGCGTACTTGAGTTTGGTGAACATGAAGTCGCCGTTGATGCCGGAAAAGTGCGCGTCTTTATAGGGGACTGTCCCCGGAAGACCGGGAAGAGGGGCGGCGCTTCCAGCGATATTTTCAGCGTCGGCTATTTTGAACTGGCTTTTTTCAATGAAACTTTTCGCGGCGGCCAGAGCCGCCTTAAAGGAAGCGGGAACTTCGCCGGCGCGTTCCACACCGGGCCCTATCCCGACGGCAACCCCGCAGCCTGTGTCGCGCTGGACTTCATAAATAACCGCCTGGGCTATGGCATACGCGGTTTCCTCTGCGGCTGAAGCGGCGTCGCCTTTGACGATGAGGGCGAAAAGGGCGCCACTCTCTTTAAAAAAAACGCAGGAGGAATAGTGTTCGGTTATTGATTTGATGATGAACGCCGCCGCCAGCGGGCCCGCGTCGCCTTGACGGGCGGTTTCTCCACGCGATGGTTTTATCGCTATGGCGCAGGCGATGTAGAAACGGGACGACAAGTCCACGCCAAAGTCCTTGCCGTTTTCCAGCGCCGAGGTTCCTGAAATTCTTCCGTTGATAAAATCTCCCAGCCACTTGTCCCGAAGAAGGCTTGAGGCATCGCGGAGTTTTTCCTTGAGGTTTTCAATATCCCGTAGTTTGGCTTGTTCTTCGCTGATCCTCAACGCAACTTTGTCCAGCGCCTTGAGCATATCGTCAGAAGAGGCGGGTTTTAAAAGGTAGCCCTCCACGCCGATGGAAATGGCTTCCCGGGCGTATTCAAATTCGTCGTGTCCCGAAAGAATGATGATCTTGATCCATGGCAGGGTCTTCCGCACGATACGCGAGAGGGCCAGTCCGTCCATAAAGGGCATGCGTATGTCGGTTATGATGATGTCCGGTTTGATGTCCTGGATCATGGGGAGGGCTATTTCTCCATCGGGAGCCTCGCCGGCCAAGGTGTAGGCGGTCTTTTCCCAGGCCACGCTGTTTCGGATGCCTTCGCGTACGACGATCTCGTCTTCCACCAGAAATACTTTAAGCATAGAAGCGGACTCCGGGTATTTTCACGGTCACCGTTGTTCCCTCATGAAGGGAGCTTGTAATGTGAAGAAGCCCCTTCATATTATAATACAATTCCAAACGGCGGCTCACATTATAAAGACCGTAGCCGCCTTGTCCGTTTGCCTGCTGGGGAGGAGACTTGTCAGGAGCCTCCATGTACCGCCTGATCTCATTGAGGCGGCCTTCGCTTATCCCCGCGCCATTGTCGGAAACGCTGAGATAAAGCGCGTCCTCTTCATGCGTTTCGGTTGCGTCATCATGGCATGACCAGCCCTTAATGCTTATCATTCCCCGTCCCCGCCTGTTTTTGATGCCGTGGTAAAGCGCGTTTTCCACCAAGGGTTGCAACAGCAGTTTAAGGATAATGGTATTCCCCAGAGTTTTGTCATACGCAATCGAATAATCAAGAATGTCCCGGTAGCGGATCTTCTGGATAACCATGTAGCTTTCGATGTGTTTGAATTCGTTGTCAACGGTCACCCATTCGCTACCCTGGTTAAGCGAAAGCCTGAAAAACGCTGAGAGAGCTCTGGTGACGGAGATCACCTGTTCCCATTGCTTCCCCTCGGCAAGCCAAACAATGGTATCAAGGGTATTGTAAAGGAAATGAGGGGAGATTTGCGCTTGCAGGGCTTTCATTTCCGATTTTTGCAAGTTGCGCTGCTCCTCAATGTTAGCTTCAATCAATCCCTTGATCCTCACCGCCATGATATTAAGATTTTCTGTAAGGGGATCAAACTCCTCCACCTTGGGAAGAGCCGCCCGCGCTTCAAGGTCGCCTGAGGAAATGCGCCCGGAAAAAGCGACCAAGGCGCCGATAGACCTTTGCACGCCATACGCGACGGAAGACAGCGCCATATTTGAAAAACCCACGACAAGAATGAACATCACGATTTCAAGCGTCCACAAAACCCGGGTGCGTTTTTTGATGATCTCGTTGGCGCCTGCGGCGGACTCAATTTCGAGCATGGTAAAATCCTGCAAGGTGTCAGACACCAGAACGGCGACGCCGCGTATCTCGTCAAGAGTGCGCTCGTTTTCAACTACCGGAGCGTTCACCCGCATTCGGTTGCCCAAAAGATCGACATAAGAGACAAGGGTATTCATAGCGCGGTGAGCTACGTCAAGGAGGCGGCGGTTTTCCACGCCGGCCGCCCGGCGAATCCTTTCAATTTCGCTGTTGATGTGTTCGATAATCGCGTACTGCCTGCCGTCCGCAAAGCTCACATTCCCGGCCACAATGTCCCACAGTTCATTGGCGATTTCTATTTTAACGATCCGATTAAGCGAATTGGTTCTGTTTACATTGGTGATGAGCCTGTCGTAACTCAGGGAATTGTAGAGAGCGGTTCCCATGGAAACGAGCAGGGGAATGAGCATGAAAATGATGATGACGATATGTGAAGTTTTTATGGCGCCCTTGACGCTTTGCCGGGCCGTGAAAAGCGAATCAACGGTTTCCTTGAGCGTGTCAAACCTCATGCCGCGCCTCAGTAGCCCCTAGGCGGCAGAGCGGAAAGATCGTCTTCCTCACGGAAGATCGCTTCGTCCACATGGATAAAGCGAGGCGCTTGACCGCCCACAGCCAACTGTTTTGCGATGTCCATGATGAGAGGACCCTGGTTGGGGTTGCACTCAATGACGCAGTTGACTTCACCAGCTTTGAGAGCGTCAATGGCTTTCTGCTGCGCGTCAATGGTGATGATCACTATATCCTTGCCCGGCCGCAGTCCCGCCTCCCGCATGGCGTCCATAGCGCCCAAAGTCATGGAATCGTTATGGGAAAAAAGGACGTCAATCCGCGGGCGGTCTTCAAGAAGCCTTCGCATAAGCTCATAGCCCTTGGAACGCATGAAATCGCCAGACTCTGAATAGAAAATCTCGAACCCCGGTTCTTTTTCGATAATATCCCTGAAACCTTTTGCCCTGCCATCCGCAACTGAAGAACCCACAGTGCCTGAAAACTCGGCGATACGGATCGGATATCCGGCTTTGCTGCCCGCGAACTTGTCAAGGAGAAAGAACGCGGCTTCGCGGCCTTCTTTTTCGCTGTCCGTTCCGATAAATCCCGCGTAGAGGCTCTCGTCGGCATCAATCTTCCTGTCCGTCACCAACACCGGAATCCCCGCTTTCCGCGCTTCCTGCAATACGTTGTCCCAGCCGGAAACGACAATGGGAACAAAGGCGATAACATCAACTTGGTACGCGATAAATGAACGTATGGCTTTTATCTGGTTTTCTTGCTTCTGCTCCGCGTTGGCGAAGATAAGCTGAATGCCCGCCTGTTCCGCAGCCTCCTGTACCGATTGGGTGTTGCGTATCCGCCACGCGCTTTCCGCCCCTATTTGGGAGAAGCCCAGGATGAGGGCGTCTTTGGGAGCGGAAATCTTTTCGGCTTTTTGGCAGCCGAACAAGAGAAGCGGAAAAACCAACGCTAGGAGTTTGCGAGGCATCGCCCTTAAAAAAGAAGCCTCGAAATGCATGGAATCGCGCGGTTTTCCATACAAATTACGCAACATCCCACAGGCTTCTGGTACGCCATTCAAAGATTTAGCCGCCATTTAGAATCTCCGTATATTAAGAGCTTGTCCCAAAACGCACGGAGTTTTGGAAAATGCTCTAAGATAATACCATAAAGGCGCGCGCATGTAAACGCTGAATCAACGCTATGCGTCTCATCTAAAAGTCAAGAAACGGGCGGATATATCCGGAACAATAGTGAAGTTCTGCATTATTTATTCAGAGGGAGTTGGCGCATAGATATAATAACGCCAGATTGAAGAAAGGATGGCTGGTATTATGCCTCAGCGCAAAATCGCCATTCGTCAAATGTGGTGAAAAGCGGGAAAACACGAGGAAAACGGCGATATAAGCGCAAAGGCCGCGCCCTTAACTTCGTGGAAGGCGGCGGCGGAACCAATGAAAAGAGCGCCGCTTTGAAAGCTTTGCGCGTGGCGTTTCATCCCTTCGGCGAAGCCCCAATGCGCTCGGCGAAACAAGCGGGCGAAACCGGTTCGCTTGCCGAAGAGCCGGCGGTTGGCGGGGATATCAATTTGAAACGGCAATCTCAAGATAGCCCGCTCTTGGGAGACGCGATCAATTATGCGAAAATGGAGGCTTCGGAATCTCTAAAAGCCGCCGGATGTGGGGGCGCTTTCCAAAATCTCCACTATAGTTTGGCTTGTTATTTCACCTTTGATGTGTTATAGTATATTTATGGTTTTTGGTGATCATCTTATTGTTGAAAAAGGCATCCCCTTGCCTATGGGCGCTACGTTGACCAAATCAGGGGTAAATTTTTCTATTTTTTCGCGGCATGCCAAAGCGATAACATTGTTGCTTTTTGAAAATGACAGCCCCGACAGCGCCTGTAAAGGACTGTCTCTCGATCCGCAAAAAAACCGTACCGGCGATATGTGGCACTGTCATATACCGGGGCTTGAAGCGGGAGCGTTGTATCTTTACAAGGTTGACGGACCCTTCCACCCTGAAAAAGGCTTCCGTTTCAACCAATATAAAGCGCTCTTTGATCCATATGCAAAGGCGATCACCGATCCGGCCTACTGGGACGAAAAGGGCGCGTATACGTACAATCCAGGCGATCCGGCGCTCGATCTTTCCTTTTCTTATAAAGACAATACGTATACTTTTCCCCGGTGCGTTGTCATTGACGATGCGTTCGACTGGCAGGGGGATCAGCCGCTGAATTATCCCCTGCGTTTCAGCGTACTGTACGAAACCCATGTACGCGGTCTTACGAAGCACGCTTCGTCAAAAGTACGCCATCCAGGAACATATAAAGGCGTTGTTGAAAAGATTCCTTTCTTCAAAGAGCTTGGCGTCACCAGCATAGAATTCCTTCCGGTACATGAATTCAACGAGGAAGAAATCAACCGTAAAAATCCAAAAACCGGAGAAGGGCTGGTCAACTATTGGGGATACTCCACCATGAGTTTTTTCACTCCAAAAATTTCCTATTCCTCCGACAAAACTCCCGGCGCCAATGTGCGCGAATTCAAAGAGATGGTTCGAGAGCTTCACAAGGCCGGTCTTGAAGTCATTCTTGATGTGGTGTTCAACCATACGGCGGAAGGCAACGAATGCGGACCAACCTATTCTTTTCGGGGCTTGGACAATTCCATCTATTATATCCTTGATGAAAACAGACGCTATTATAAAAATTATTCTGGATGCGGCAATACGGTTAACTGCAACAACACCGTGGTTCACAATCTCATCATGGACTGCCTTCACTACTGGGTCATTGAGATGCATGTGGACGGGTTCCGTTTTGATCTCGGCTCTATTTTAGGGCGGGATCAGAAGGGGAATGTCATGGACAATCCCCCCACGCTGGAAAGTATAGCGGAAGACCCCATTTTACGGCACACGAAGATCATCGCGGAGGCGTGGGACGCGGGCGGCGCGTATCAGGTGGGCTGGTTTCCGGGCGGGCGTTGGGCGGAATGGAACGACAAATACCGCGACAACGTACGGATGTACTGGCGAGGCGATTCGTTTGAAGCCCGTTACCTTGCGACGCGGCTTTCCGGCAGTTCCGATCTGTACCTGCGTGACGGACGCAAACCTTTCCATTCCATCAATTTTATCACAAGCCACGACGGTTTTACGATGAACGATCTGGTTTCTTATAACAGAAAGCGCAATGAAGAGAACGGCGAGGAAAACAGGGATGGCAACGACAACAACTACAGCTTTGACATGGGCGTTGAGGGACCTACAAACGATATAACCATAACGAGGATGAGGGAACGGCTGATGAAGAATTTCTTTACCACGCTGATGATTTCCCTGGGCACGCCCATGATTCTGGGCGGCGACGAGTTCGGCAGAACCCAGCGGGGCAACAACAACGCCTATTGCCAGGACAACGAAATTTCGTGGTACGACTGGTCATTGCTGGAGAAGAACAGCGGGCTTTTCCGCTTTGTAAAAGAATTGATAGCCTTCCGGCTGCGCCATCCGGGGTTTATGAGACCGGAATTCTTCACAGGGAAAGGCGGACAGTATAATTCCGCGCCCGATATTACGTGGTTTGATGAAAAAGGCGATATACCGGGGTGGGATAGACTCGAACATTGTCTCGCGTTGCGGCTCGAGGGCAGCAAGGCCAACAACCTTGCCGACCGTGATGACAACGATTTTTTCATCATGTTCAACTCAGGCGTCGAACAGGCGCCGTTTACCGTACCGGACGCTAAAAGCAAGCAATGGTTCCGCTCAATTGACACGGCGCTACCCTCGCCGGACGATATCATTACGCCCGGCATGGAACCTCCGCTTCCTACAAACGGAGTCTATCTGGTGAAAGCCCGCAGCATGGCGGTACTTATTTCAAGGTGAATATGTATACTATTAAAGATATTGTCGATTCTTTGCCCGAAGAGAAAAAACGCGCGGACGGCTTGTGGTCGAAAGTCCTGCGCCCTCTCGCCCTTCCTTTTACATGGCTTGCGCTGAGAATGCGCCTAAAGGCGAACGCCGTTTCGTACCTGTCGGTTGTTTTCAGCGTATCAGGCGGCGTTCTTTTTAGTCTGCCGGGGTTTTGGGCGCCTCTATGGGGCGCCATCCTTTTCAATATCTTTTCAATATTAGACTGCGTTGACGGCAACATAGCCCGCACAACCAAAACCGCGAGTCCTTGGGGCAACTGGGCGGACGCGGTTACGGGCTTTATCGCATACATTGCGGTGTTTACGGCGAGCGGGATGTACGTCTTTCTGCGCACCGGCTGGTGGTGGGTTTTGCTCGTCACGTCCCTCACCTCATCCGCCAATCTTTTGACTCGCGCCGCGTTTCAATTCTACAAAAACATAGCGGGCGCCAAAGAAGCGCGCGCTTCCGTCTCGTTTGAGCAAAAACTGGCCGATACGGTGGGTGTCACCGGGCTTATGATGCCCCTTCTTGTGGTCTTTCACTGCATA
>JAIRLZ010000045.1 GCA_031259035.1 Treponema sp.
CGTGTTAATGGCTGCGGTAATATGCCTGGCCGCCTTAAAGTATCTCCAGTTGTTTATTTAAAGGTTTTGGAACAGGCTCAATAGTATACTTTTTTTTTAAAGGTTGGTGACATGGGAAAAATGGTAACATCCGGAACGAAACTGGGACGGGAGATCCGCCGGCACCTCTCGGTGTATCTGCTGTTGATCATCCCATTGACGTACTATATTATTTTTAAGTATATCCCGATCTGGAACGGACAAATCGCTTTTAAGGATTTTATGCCTCTTGACGGCGTTGTGGGAAGCAAGTGGGTTGGGTTTCAACATTTTATAACGTTTTTTCATTCATTCTATTTCTGGGAATTGCTGCGGAATACGCTGTTTTACAGTTTCGGAAAACTGATCATCAGCGTACCGGCCGCAATTCTTTTGGCTGTCGCGCTATATGAATGCATCCATCTTAAACTCAGCAAAATCGTTCAAACGCTGGCGTACCTTCCGCACTTTTTGTCTTGGGTCATCATGTACGGCATCCTGCTGGTACTGCTCGCGCCCGGAGACGGCATTATAAACGACATGCTCAAAGCGTTCAACAAACAACCGTCCGCTTTTTTAACGGACACAAAAACGTTCCCGTGGATTGTGATTCTCTCTGACGCATGGAAGGAAATGGGGTGGAGCGCCATTATATTTATCGCGGCGCTTATGGGCATTGACCCTTCTCTTTACGAGGCCGCGACGGTTGAGGGCGTAAGCGCCTTGCAGAAGGTGTGGTACATCACCCTGCCCTCCATCCGTCCGGTTATCGTGATGGTGGTGCTTTTGCGGCTCGGCGCCATCCTTGACGCGGGCTTCAACCAGATATTCATGCTCTATTCGATACCTGTGTACAGTGTGGCGGACATCATCGACACGTGGGTATACCGGCAGGGGTTGCTGGAATTTCAATTCGGACTTGCGACTGCGGTCGGAATTTTCAAGGGAATCATCGGACTTTTTACTATCTGGCTGTCAAACTACCTGGTCAAAAAAGTGTCGGATTCTTCTTTATTCTAACGATAGGAGTTGATAGTGAACAATACGAGCGCCGCCGTACATGGATACATGAAAATGACCATAAAAGGAAAAGACATTTACCTTACAAGAGGAGATTTCGCCTTTTATGTACTGCTTGATATCCTTTTGATCTTTGTACTGGTGATAGTGGCTGTCCCCATGTGGAGCGTCATCACCTTGTCTTTCAGGCCGAATGATTTTATCGGGAGCAACCTTGAAGGCATGTTTTTGCCTCCGTGGATGTGGTCAACCGCCGCGTATAAGGCGTTGTTGGGAAACAACGGGTTTTTGAACTCGTTTCTGAACAGCCTTAAAATATTCGCATTCGGAGTGGCGACCTCTCTATTTCTGACAATTCCGCTCGCCTATGTGCTTTCGGTCAAAACGCTGCCGGGCAGAAAGTTTCTGAATATTCTTATTTTGTTGCCCTACCTGTTCAATGTGGGTATTATTCCGGCCTATCTTGTAGTGACAAAGTTGGGTCTGACCAATCATCTGGCGGCGATTTTTCTGCCCGCGGCGATAAGCACATATAATTGCCTTATCATGCGGGGGTTCTTTGAAGGCATTCCCGATGAGTTGAAAGAATCGGCGCGTATTGACGGCGCTTCGGAATTGCGGGTGTTGTTGAGCATCGTACTGCCGGTCTCCAAACCAATCTTGTTGACTATCGGTCTTTATTACGGGGTCACATTCTGGAATGACTTCTTCCACGCGATGCTCTACCTCAACAATAATAATTTGCAGCCGTTGCCCATATTGCTGAGAAATATTCTTATGGCAAGCGGAATGAACGAATTTGTCGAAGTGAGCGCGTTCGGAAACGCGAATGTACAGGCGATAAAAGCGGCGAGCGTGTTTATGTCGGCGATTCCGATGATCATCGCGTATCCGTTTATTCAAAAATATTTTACCAAGGGAACCATGCTAGGCAGCGTGAAAGGATAAATTTAGGAGGTTTATAATGAAGAAGATGAGAACCATAAAAAAGATGGTTTTTCTCGCAATTGCGGCGGGATTGTTGTTCATAAGTTGCAGTAAAAGCAAGAGCGGATCCGATGGGAGCGATGCGCCCGTTACCATTGAACTATGGTATGGGGCTGCGGTTACCGAGGCGGGGCCTCCGCCAACGGATTGGAAGGCGTTCCAGATCATTAAGGAAAAGCTCAACATTATTCTCATACCAACAGCATTGCCTTCCAATGAATCGGATCAGGACGTGAAGGTACAGGCGGCGGGCGCTTCCAACACCCTGCCCGATCTGTTTATGGTGCGCCGCGATCCGTGGCTCAATCTGATCCGCGCCGGTCTTATCGCGCCGGTGGACGATCTTTACGGACTTATGCCGACGAGGACAAGGTTGCAGTACGACAGCGATTCGCGGGCGTTTACGACGGTTAACGGAAAGTCCTATGGGCTTGCCTCCCCGGGAACCATTGCCAAAAACGAGGGCGTACTGATACGCAAGGATTGGCTTGACAAGCTGGGGCTGTCAATACCGGTTGATACCGAGGATTTTCTTGCTGTGATGGAGGCGTTCACCTTCAACGATCCCGACGGCAATGGCAGAGACGACACGTATGGGTACGGCGCGTTTATAGAAATCAACAACTTCGAAGAAGGCGTTGGACGCCGTTTCGATCCGTTGATGGGAGCTTTCGGCGCGGCGGGTACATGGAGCATGTCAGCCGCGGATCCGGGGCTTAATGTCAGAAAACCAGCCTACTATGAGGGCTTGAGCTATTTGAAGCGGATTATAGACGCAAAGGCCATTGATCCGAACTGGGTGAGTTACGGCAAGGATGATTTCAGGGCGGCGTGGAAACAGGGGCGTTTCGGCGTCATGCGGGAACAGAACGCGGCGTTTGCGGCTGAGGCGAATTACGCGCCTTTTGACAAAAATTTTCCGAATGGAGAGTGGATCGTTGTAGATCCGCCCAAGGGTCCAACCGGCAAACAGTCTGTAGGCGTATATACGCAAGCCTATCGCATTTACGCGGTGTCCGCAAAAGCCGCGCAGGACGGAAAAGGCGCCGCAATAGCCCGTTTGCTGGAATGGATGTCATCAGACGAAGGGTATTATCTCTTGGGGTGGGGTGAAGAAGGCGTGAACTACCTGCTTGACGAGAATGGCGTTCCCACAGTGGAGGGGCTTCCAGACGCGAAACTCGGTTTCACGCAGCCTGAAATCCAGCCGTTGACTCAATTGCGCAATATGGTGTTCTATAATGGCGAAGTGGAGCTTGTGGCTCGCTATCCCACCTACAAAGCGCCGACATCGGGCAAGTCCATGAGCGCTCTCGCCGTGTTGCGGGATATGCAGTCAAGACCGTGGACGCCTAATATTGGCGGCGACGCTCTCCCCGCGCCGAATGCGGATCTCAAACGCTTCTACGAGCAGGGCGTAGCGGAATTCCTTACCGGCAGGCGGACGCTGACTCAGGACAACTGGGCGGCGTG
This sequence comes from Treponema sp., assembly GCA_031259035.1. Classification (GTDB taxonomy): domain Bacteria; phylum Spirochaetota; class Spirochaetia; order Treponematales; family Breznakiellaceae; genus JAIRKH01. The sequence goes on from JAIRLZ010000045.1 coordinate 3,499, forward strand.
GGTCGCGGAATTTGACAAACTCGGCGGACTGGAATGGGATCAAAAAGGCGTTCAGGCCGCCAAAGATGGCAATTATTTGAAATGACTTGTTCCCCGCCGCGCGGTCCCGCGCGGCGGATATCCTTTCGAATGACAGCAACCAACCGGATGGGGTATGATTGATACGATTAATAAAGCGGCGCCTATTTTTGAACGCATGGCGTTGTCGGTGATGAAGCGGTATACGCCGGAACAGGCGCGATGGCATTACGAGCATGGTCTTGTGTTGCAAAGCGTATACAATACGGGTGTCTTTCTGAATAAACCGGAGTATACAAAATGGGTGAAGTCCATGTTTGACGCCATGATCACGGAAGACGGCGGCATTGCAAGCTACCGGGACGGCGAATACAATCTGGATCAGATAAACATGGGGAAACTGCTCTTTGTGTTTTACGCCGAAACCGGCGAGCGGAAGTACCGGAAGGCTATAGAGACCTTGCGGAGACAACTCAAAGAGCAGCCCCGGACAAACGCCGGTGGATTTTGGCATAAGAAAATCTACCCGTATCAGATGTGGCTTGACGGACTTTATATGGGCGAGCCTTTTTACGCGCAATACGCGGCGACTTTCAACAAAGACGGCTGGGACGCGGATTTCGATGATGTTGTCCACCAGTTTGTTTTGTTGGAATCAAAAGCCCGCGACACAAAAACGGGGCTTCTTTACCATGCATGGGATGAGTCCCGCGCTCAAAAATGGGCTGATCCCGAAACGGGCTGTTCCCCGCATTTCTGGGGCAGGGCGATGGGTTGGCATTGCATGGCGCTCGTGGACACGCTTGACTTCATTCCAAAATCGTTGCCGCAACACCGGAAAGCCCTACTTGACATAAGCCGCCGCCTCATAGCCCCTCTTTTGCGCTGCCAAGACAGGGCGAGCGGTCTCTGGCATCAGATTCTTGATTGCGGGGATCGCGCGGGCAATTATTGTGAAACATCCTGCTCCGCCATGTTCGCTTATTTTCTCTACAAAATGCTCAACAAAGGCTATGCGGAGGATCAAGCGGAAGAAATAACGTCCGGCGCGGCGTTGGCGTATAAGGGGCTTATGAGCCGTATCCGTGAGGAAGCGGACGGGGAACTCCATGTAACCGGCATTTGCAGCGTCGCCGGTCTTGGCGGGGATCCGTATCGGGACGGTTCTTTCGCCTACTACACCGGCGAACCCGTAACGGACGATGACTTTAAGGGCGTAGGTTCCCTTATTCTGGCGGCGCTGGAAAAAGCGCGTAATGATATGGGCTTGCATGAAAGCCTCGGCTGAGGACCGGTCAAGAAAACCGGCGGCGCCGGAATGAGGCGGCGCCTTGCGGCGATCCGGTTTAACCGCGAACAGACTTCACTTGAGCGCTATTGCAAAACCCGTTTGCCGTCGGCCGATAAAGGGGGGTATGGTTTGCCCCGTTTAGTCAGTTAGGAGCCGGAGCAAGCGCGAATCGAAGATTCGGCGGGGTATTAAACCAGACTTTGCAAATAAAAAGTTATTCGGCGCTTGCCGCGAGTTTAATGA
>JAIRLZ010000053.1 GCA_031259035.1 Treponema sp.
CCCATGCCCGTGTCCACCTTGAGGTGAACGGCGACGCAGCCTCCGGCGTTCAGCGACGCGGCGGCTCGCTCCAGACCAGCGGCTAATTCTTTATCTCCAACAAGCGGCGTAAGCCCAAGAGAGACCACGGACTCATATTCATCGGGCATGGGAAACGAAAGGAGGAGAATGGGCGCGGCAATGCCAGCGGCGCGTAATTCCGCGCCTTCATCTACCGTCGCCACCGCAAGGCGCTGTACGCCCGCTTCAAGACAGGCCTTTGCGACCGGCGCCGCGCCGTGACCGTAGGCGTCCGCTTTTATCGGGGCGCAGATAAGCCGCCCCTCCCCCACCCTCTTCCGTATCAACTGTATGTTCCGCTTGAGGCTGTCTATGTGGATAATGGCTCTTGTCGCTCTCATACGTGTATAGTCACCGGGTTCTTCTTTCTTCCAACGATTTGCAGTCAATGCACATCAGCGCATAGGGGATCGCCTCAAGCCTGTCCCGCGGGATGCGTTTGCCGCATCGTATGCACAAGCCGTATTTGCCCTGCTGGATACGGGTCAGCGCCGAATCGATCAGCTTAAGCCGCTTCATATCCTGAGCGCCGAGCGCTTCAAGCATCTTGCGATCAATATCATCGGAAGCGCTGTCTACAAGGTCTTTTGGGTCAAGTCCTTCCATAATTTGTTTGAAATCCGCGTTGCCGGCGGCAAGATTCGATATAAGCTCTTTTTTAATATCCAACAATTTTTCCCGCATTCGTTCAATAAATTCTTGATCCATAAAGAACCTCCGTTAAAAATGTAAAACTCTATGCAGATGTTCATATCAGGGGCTTTTTCAACGCCCGGTTGGGTTTGAAAAAGTCTCATTATATAATCGGCAGATGACGGCGTTTATAGACTTGAAAAATAATAGGAAAGATTTTTTTTCAAAGCTCGCTGAATTGAGGGGAAGCCGGACATTCGCCGGGTTTTCTCTTGACGACAGGCTCCGGCGCCCGCTGGTTTTTCTTTTACGTTCATGGTACACTCTTTCTTGTTATGGCTTCATCTTTTTTTACAGACATGCTTAACCCTCATTACGATCTCACCGCAAACTTGGATATACGGCAAAACGGGAAAATACTCATCATAAGCGATTTTCATATGGGCGCGGGCGCGCGGGACGATCTCATCTACAATGGAAAATTTCTCGCCGATATTCTTGAGCGGCATTACTTCAAGAATGGGTGGACATTGGCGCTGAACGGAGACATTGAAGAATTGCAACGGTACTCTCTCGCGGACATTCGTGAGCAATGGCCGAATATGTATTACGTGTTCAACCTTTTTCATGCTGAGAACCGCCTTTATAAAACGCTTGGAAACCACGATGAAAGCCTCCTCTTTGAAAAAAATTATCCGTACCCTCTTTATAATGCGATAAAAATTGATACGGGTTTCATACCTATATACATATTTCACGGACATCAGTCTTCAAGAATGTACACCAATTACAACAACCTTCTGGAGTTGAGCATACGCTACCTGCTCAAACCGCTGGGCATCCGCAACGTATCCGGGAGAAGCCCGCGCCGGAGGTTTTATGTGGAACGAGAGGCTTATAATTTTTCCCTGAAGTGCAACTGCATTTCAATTATAGGGCATACGCACCGCGTGCTTTTTGAATCATTGGGCCGATTTGAGTACATCAAATATGAGATTGAAAGGCTGTGCAGGGATTATCCCTCCGCAACCGGAGCGGGGCGGGAGCGCATCGCGTCTGAAGTCGCAAATTTGCTGGTTGAACTAAGCAAGCTGAAGCGGGCGGAAAAGCGCCATATCCTGCGGGACAGTCTCTACGGCGATGAAGTGCCGGTACCCTGCGTGTTTAATTCAGGCTGCGCGATAGGGAAGCAAGGAATCTACGCCATAGAGCTGGACAGTGAGAATATCACGCTGGTGTATTGGTTCATTGAAGGAAAACAGATGAAATTTATAAACCGCGGCTGGTATAAGGTTGAGGCGTTTGAGGACACGCAGTACCGGCGTTCCGTGCTGAACAGCGACCGGCTTGATTATGTAAACGCAAAAGTGGAACTGCTGGGAAAACGAGAAAAGCGCGGTTAATGGCTCCGTCAGCGACCGTCAGCAATTAGCGTGTCGCAACATCTAACACATGAGGGCGGCGGCTGTCAAGCGGCCGTTTGATTTGTTTCGCCCAATCCCGTTTTGTTTTTCCCGGCGGCGCATACCATACGTTTGGCGAATGTCAAACCAAGACTCCGCCGTTTTTAGGCGTCGCCTAAAAACGGGAGAAGTTGAAATTTGTTTCATTCTGTAGTTGCAATTTATCTTTGTACATTATATACTTTTACCATGAAACGTTTAATAATAATTGCTCTGTTGAGCTTTAGTGTTCCGGCGCTTTTCGCCGATGAAGAGTTGGACTTTTATACAGAACAGTTCAACAACGCGGGTACGGTTTTTGAACAGCTTGGCGCTGTGAAAACTGTAGTTAGCCAAAATCTTGCCGATGCCGACAGTTTTTACGCGATGGCGTTGAGCAGGCTGCTCTCAGGGTATCCCAATGTCAAATCGACGCAGGAGAAGCAGGCCGCCGATGATATGGCGATTCTTCTTGTTCAGCAACTCGGAAAAGATGGGTACATCGAAGCCGGACAGAGTGTATGGAATGCGGTCAAGACATTTTCCAACGCGCTGGTAAAATCTGAGTCGCTTATCGCATTGGGGCGGATGAACGCCGAGAACTTCATCCCCCATGTGACGCAGGTCTTGGTCGACACCACCACCCGCGGCCCGATAAACCGCACATCCGGGGAGCGTATCGCCTATGGCGCCATAACGGCTCTTGCAAACTACAAGGATCCGTCGGGCTATATACCGGTCTTCTTTGCCGCAAACAGCTGGTATAAGGCATGGGTTAAGAAAGCCGCCAATGACGCGCTGCCCATTCTGTCCGAAGATCCCGCGGAGCAGTTAATGGCGGCCATTAAAGACGCCGCGTATACGTACGATCAGAAACTGCTTGCGCTTAGAGCCATTGAACGGTCGGATACTTCCGATGAAAATAAAATTAAAGCGGCGACAACCGCCCTTACCTTGGGATGGGCTGGAGCTTCAGTGAATTCTGATATACGGAGCAAACGGGTGCAACTGCGAAAAATAGCTCTTGACATGATAAGCACCTATGGCGCGGGCGATGATGAGGCTTCCATCCTCAACTATCTGAACTGGTCATACCGGTATGCGGACGATGATGAAGAGCGACTTGCCGCTGTCAGCGCCTTTTCAAAATTGGCAAGCGATGAAGCGGTGAAGTATCTGGGCGTCTATATTATTGAGATTAACGAGAAGAAAGTCCGCGGCGCGCTTGCCGCACAGGATGAACGCCACATTCGCGCCCTGATTGCGGGTATCGGCAACACCCACAACCAAGCGGCAAAGCCCTATCTGCAAGCCGTTCTCGCTATAAATTGGACTAATCAAATACAGAAACTCGCGCAACAGGCTTTGAATAACCTGTAACTTTCAAGAGGAAATCGCACATACAACCGGCGCCGCCCACACAAAGCGGCGCCAGTTTCATTATGCAGGGGAACCCGCGCTTTCATGCCGTTGCCGGCGAAGGTGACCCTACCCCCAGTCGGCAGGCTATGGCGCCGGCACCAAACTCAGGATACGGGAAATGATCGCGTCCGGATCAAGCCCGTCAGCTTCGGCTTCGTACGACAACACGAGGCGGTGCCGGAGCGCCGGCAACGCGACGGCTTTGACGTCATCAGGACTGACAAAGGAGCGCCCCTCAAAAAGCGCGTGTATTCTGGCGCACCGGTACAGGGCGATGGAGGCGCGGGGAGATGCGCCGAAATTGATGTACCGGTATAGGCCTTCTTTTTCGTTTCTCTCATTTTTTTCCCGCTGGCTCACCGGCGCGGGTCTTGTCGCGCCGACAATGGAAACAATATATGCGGCAAGCCGTTCGTCAACATGAATGGCGTCCGCGGACGCCTGAAGATATTTTAACATGCTGACACTCAGCGCTTGCGGAAGAGGAGGCGTGTTTTTTTTCCTCGCGACAAAAGAGAGCATGGCGACTTCCTGTTCGGAACGAGGATATTTTACGAGCAATTTAAGCAGGAAGCGATCCAATTCGGCTTCTGGCAGGGTGTACGTGCCTTCGTGTTCAATAGGGTTCTGGGTTGCAAGCACGAAAAACGGATTCGGCAGGGAGTAGGTTGTCTCGCCGATGGTGACTTGGGCTTCTTCCATCGCCTCAAGCAAGGCGGACTGCACCTTGGCGGGCGCGCGGTTGATCTCATCGGCAAGGATCACATTGGCGAAAATAGGCCCCCGTCGCACGGAAAAGGCGCCGGTAGACTGTTCCCACACCATGGTTCCGGTCAAATCCGCAGGGAGCAGGTCCGGCGTAAACTGAATCCGCTTGAACACAAGCCCCGTAATGTCGGCGAGGCTTTTTACCGCCAATGTTTTCGCAAGACCCGGCACCCCTTCAAGGAGAATATGTCCTCCGGCAATCAACGCCATAAGGAGACCGTCAATCATTTCCTCCTGCCCAATGACACGGGTTGCAAGAGTTTTCCTGCACGAATCAAGTATCGGTTGAACTTCCATATCCGGTAGTATACATGGGACGTACATTTCTTGCAAGACGCCCGCCCAGCGCGTCAATGTTGTGGCGCCACATGGCAATTCCCGCAAAATCAGGATATTAAAATCAAGCCGGGCGTGATTTTGAAAAACCTTCAGATGTTCGCTTGACACAAACAGCGCGTTGTGTTATTATAAGGAATTAAGATTTTATCACATATAAAGAGAGGTTTACATGGCGGTTCCCAGATTTAAGACATCAAAAGCAAGAACAAGACGGCGGCAGTCGCTTAATATGAGACTGGACGCCCCAAATTTGGTTGAGTGCGGAACGTGTGGAAATTTGGTTAAATTGCATCGTGTCTGTCCAAAATGCGGTTTTTATCGTGGAAAACAGGTGATCATACCGAATTCAAAGGTATAAGGAGGAAGGTTATGGATGATTTATTTGAGAAAATGAAAAAACTTATTGCTGAAAAATTGGAAATTGATGAAGAGAAGATCACTATGGAGGCTTCTTTCCGTCAGGATCTTGGCGCGGACAGCCTTGATACGTATGAATTGGTATACGCTATTGAGGAAACGATGGGCATTGAGATCCCCGATGAAAAAGCGAATGAGTTTGAAACGGTCAGCGACGCTTACAACTACATAAAATCCCAGCAAAAATAAGCGTGCGTCTTTTTGAAATCGCCAAATTCACCAATCCGGCGTCAAGGGGAAACGCGGGTGCGTCTGCGGTTACATCAAAGGCAGACGCCGGCGCGTCCATTGCGGGCGGGCATACCGGAGGCTGTTCCGCTGGACTTCCAGCGGTTAGTATGGAAAGAAAAAAAGAACTGCTTTCTTTTCAAAAAAATATTTCGATAAAATTCAAAAATATCGCATTGCTCAATTTGGCGCTGACGCATTGTTCAGTTTCTAATGAAGCGCAAAATCATTATAACAACGAGCGGTTGGAATTTTTGGGAGACAGCATTCTGGGGCTTGTTACCACCGCTCTTTTATATGAACGTTTTACGGAAAAACCTGAAGGAGAGCTTGCCAAAATAAAGTCCGTTGTGGTGTCTGAGGTGGTTCTTTCCGGCATAGCGCGTGAACTGCGCCTTGACGCTATGCTCCTTTTAGGACGGGGTGAAGAAAGCACCGGCGGCAGAAACAAAAACGCCATTCTAGCCGACGCGGTTGAAGCCCTTATCGGCGCGATCTACCTTGACTGCGGATACGCTCAAGCCTTTGCCTTTGTGAGCCGGTACATCAACACGGAAATCGTCAATGTAGTTGAGAAGCGGCGTTATCAAAATTACAAGAGCCTTCTACAGGAATTCTGCCAACGTGAATTCAAAACGTGTCCGGTTTACAAGCTGGTGAACTATTCGGGACCGGATCATGACCGGTCATTTTGGGTGGAAGTCGTCGTCAACACAATGGCTTTCGGGCCCTGTATGGGTAAAAATAAAAAAGCCGCGGAACAGGATGCGGCTAAAATAGCGTACGAGGCGCTCATAATAGAACGCGGTGAACGGATATAAGAAAAGCGAAGAAAAAATGTTGGGAAAGATCGCGTTGTTTTTTTGCCTTTTATCGTTGTGTTCATGTATAAAAGCGAATTCTTCGCATACAACAGACTCCGAAGGCGAGCGCCGGAATGTTCAAACCGGTTTGGAAGCGCAGGAAACGCCGATGAATGAGATGGACGAGACCGTGTTTAAAGTGGAGCGGACGGCGCAAAAAGCGGGTGTTCCGCCTGATATTACCGGAACTATTGTAGAGATGATGCGCTTCGGCTCGCCGTTTATTGAGGATACCGGCGTAGCGCTGGAAGGCGATCCGTACCTCCACCTGCTGGTGGACAAACAGCATCCGCTTCCCCAAGACTACGAGCCGGACGATCTTGTTTCGCTTGTCGAAGGGAAGACCTACCGTATCGGCAGAAAAGATCTCCGCCTTCGCGGTTTTGCCGAGGCGAGCCTTGAAGAAATGGCAAAAGCCGCAAAAGCAAGCGGCGTTGCGCTCCTCGCTTCGTCCAGCTACCGCTCATACGCCTACCAAGCGACTGTGTACAACCGGAATGTGCGGGAGATGGGAAAAGAAGCCGCGGACAGGGAATCGGCGCCGCCGGGATGCAGCCAGCACCAAACCGGTTTGGTAGTGGATTTCGGCTCCATAGACGATACGTTTGCGGAAACCAAAGCCGGGAAATGGCTGCTCGCATATGCAAGCGATTTCGGCTGGTCTTTGTCTTTTCCAGACGGATACGAGGAGGTTACAGGCTACCGGTGGGAAAGCTGGCATTACCGGTATGTAGGCGTCCCCCTCGCGCGTTTTATCGACGTATATTTCAACGGAATTCAACAGTACGCGCTTCAATTCCTACATGAATGGGAAAGACAGCGCGGCGCGGCTTCTTAGGGCGCGGCTTTACTCGCCGCCTTCAACTTCTTCAATTCAAACGCGATAAACACGGCGGTTATGATAAATGAAAAGCCGTCCGCCACTGGACCTGATGCCGCCACACCCCACAAGCCCCAAATTCTGCCGAAAATGAGTATGCACGGGATAAGGGCTATGAACTGGCGCATCATGGAAAGCAGAATGGATGTTCTTGGGCGTCCGGTTACCACAAAGAGATTGGAAGATACGATTTGAAAGCCGTCCACGAGGAGCATGGCGGTCATGGCGCGCAAGGCCCACGGGGCGAACTGAAACAAGGCGCCGCTCCCATCCGGCGCGAACATTCTGACAAGCTGATGGGGGAAGGCTTGCGTCAGAACAAAGCCCACTGCGCAAATGGCGGTCGCCGCAACAACCGCAAGCGCGTAGGCGCGGAGTACGCGGCGGTATTTCTTGGCCCCATAATTGTAGCCGAGTATGGGTTGAACGCCTTGATTGATGCCGAAGATGGGCATGAGGATCATCATAACGATGGATCCGGCGATGTTCATACCGGAAAGGGCGATGTCTCCGCCGTTGGCGACGCCAAGCGCGGCGGCGCCGTACCAGCCCATGCTTGCGTTGTAGAGCAGTTGTACGCCCGACATGACGAATTGCAGAAGAAATTGGGCGGAACCGAACGCCATTATCTCTCCGGTCATGGCAAACGAAGGCTTAAACGTTTTGAATTCCAACCTGATGACGGCTTTCTTGCTGAAGCTGAACGACAGTATCCAAATCGTAGAGGCAAGCTGGGAAATGATGGTCGCCCACGCCGCGCCCTCAACACCCCATTTGAACCAGAAGATGAAAATGGGATCGAGGATCATGTTGAGTCCCGCGCCAATGAACATGCTTATCATGGTGATGGTCGGGAATCCCTGCGCCCGCGTACAGTGTGAGAACCCGAAGCCCAGCATGGAAAAAACCGCGCCGTACAGTATGATGCGGAAATAATCCCGCGCATACCCAAGCGCGGCGCTTCCTTCCTGGGCGCCGAGCATGGAGAGGATGGGTTCCATAAAGACAAGCCCCGGAACCATGATAATGACGCCCATGCCCAACAGAAGCCAAAAGCAGTGATTCAAAGCGTTTTCGGCATCCTCTTTTCTCCCTTGACCAAGCCGCATGGAGATCATATTCGCCGCGCCAATGCCGAACAGCATGGCGAACGCCATAAATATGGTCATAAGCGGCAGAACGAGAGAAAGCCCGCCAAGCGCCACTTCGTCAACGCCGCGTCCCACAAAAATGCGATCAACCACATTGTAGAGCGCGTTTACCATCATGCCTACGATGGCGGGTATAGAAAATTTGAGCAATAGCCTGCCAACAGGTTCTGTTCCGAGTCTGTCGGCAGTTTGTACGTGTCCCATTTCCTTATGCTCCTCATCGAAAAAGCCGGTCCACAAAACACAAACCATGCGGCGTTATGCGCCCGCCGCACGTCCGCGTTTTGAAACCGGCGCTATGCTCTTACTATAATACTGAAACGGCGCGTAAAAGGCTAGGATTTTGTTGCGCTTCGCGCCCCAAATCGGAGAAAAGGCGCATTTAGGGATATGCGCAGAAATAACATGAGCGTTTGGTCTTTTATTATTGCGTAAGGAACTGTTCAGAAATAACATGACCGTTTGGTCATGTTATTTCCTAATTGCGTAAGCAATTAAAACAAAATGCTGTGCATTTTATTTATGAACAGTTCCTAAGCAATGAACCTCCCCACCGCAGGGCGCGCAAACAAGGTTGCGGCCGCCCTTTGGCGCGGGTATTAGATCCCACCGCGAATAAAAATCACTCGTTTTTCTGGAAGGCGGCTAACAGCAGTGATAGGAAAAACAACGGCACGGTTCCCAGCGTAAAAACAACCATTGACAGGGTAAATCCGAGTGTGGCGACAGACCAAATGCACAGCGTATTGAGAAAACCTTGATACAACCGGACGACAACCTGAAATACAACCGGCAAAATAAAGAGCATGGGAACGCCTATAAAAAAAGGCTTTTTTTTCGCCCGCAAACGCCAGCCCAAGATAATCACAACAACCGTGTTGGGAAGAAACACTATCAGGCTGAATATACGGTACATAATTTCAGCCTGAAACACCTGCTCTATATGGCCGTATTTGCCAAAATTGCCGCCCGCAACGAAAAGCTCGTTTAAAAGAAGCGACTCCAGTCCATGCCTGAGATTCGTAAGAAAAATAAAATGCTGATAATTTATATCAAGCGTCAACTGCATATTGTCATCAAACAGTTCCTGTCTTTTTCTGTCTTTATCAAACCACATAACGGCTGGATCGAACTGTTCGTTGGTTTCTCCGTTTAGGGAGCGCATCATAACAAGAAGCCGCTCCCCGCCATCACTTTTTTGCGGCGACAACCTGCAAAAAGGCGCGGTTATTGTCCCCATAAAAGTATGATTCTGATCGAATAGGAGGAATTCCACATTCCTGCCGTACGCGGAATCCGAAAAAAGCGAAATCTCCGCCATTTTGATGACGGCGCGGACATTTTGAGCGTTGATTGGGATGGAGAAAAAGGGATTTGGCGACATGGCTCCCAGCGTAATATCCCGCTCGTCAACAAAGAAGGCGAAGTTTTCTATCTGCCGCCTGCTTATGGACAAAAGATTGACGACATCCGGATCCGCCGGCGTTTTTGTAATGAGGTCCGCGAAGATATGGTACGCCTGAATCCAGTCCTCGTCATGTACGGCCGCATATCCTTCCCGCTTCTGGCGATACAGAGCATAGGTTTCGCTTTCCTGTTCTGAAGGAGCGAGAGCATTGATGGCGTTCCATGCCCGCTCCGCAATACGCTCGGCCTGCCGGTATTCGGCGCTTGTTCTTTTTGTTCTCAATAAGCGCATCGCAAGATTCGCAAGCCAATATGCGTCAAAGCAACGATTTTCAGCCAGCGCGGTTTTCGCTGACGCGAGGGCTTCTTGGGCGTCGACTGGTTCTCGTCCTGTAAAAACAAGCGGTTTTTTTTCCTTGTGCTGGATGTTATATATCTTTTCAGTTTCTAAAGCCGTGTTTTTAGCGTGGATTTCCGCCGCTTTGGCGCTGATTCTTTCGGCAAGTGAAAATAGCTCTCCGCCTTCCTGCGCACTTTTGCGCCAGATTCGCTTGCAAATAGCGATGGAATATTCGGCGTCAAGCCATTCTTCGGCCGCGGCTTGCGCTTCAGCGGCGGCTTTTGATTGATGAAAGAGCGAGCCTTTCAAAGTCATGGTTTTGTAGTAGTTTTGGGACAGCGGGCTTATCAGAAAAAAGATCGCCGCATATACGGCTGTTGCGGCAAAACCTGTGAAGAGAGCCGGTGACAGCCGTTTGAAAAATTGCGGAGAGAATCGAGGAAAAGGTTCGTTTTCTTGGGCAATCCACCCAAACGGCATGACTAGTCCTGCCAATAGCAAGGCGGGAAAAATGGCGCAAATGTCCAGTAAGCCGTTTGTCAGCCTCCACGGGACAACGTAGACGGGTAGAGGCGGCGGCGCCGCCGGCAAGAGGTAGCGGAACACCATGATGATCGTGCAGGAGACCGCGATGTATATGCTAGAAACGAGAGGATACGCCATAATTTTGCCGTGTTTACGCATGGCGCATCTCTTTTTCTTGCGTCCGCTTTGATAAAGCATGGAAAAAAATGGCGATGCTTATGAACAGTAAAGCCGCCAAACAAAAAACAGCGGGGCTGATATAATTCTTGGGGATTATCCCTTTAATAGCGGTAGAGATGAGGTTTTGCGCTTGTATTGAGTCGACGAACGCCTCTAGATAGAGGATTCCGCTGAAAAAGAGTCCGCCAAAAAGCAGATTGGCGAAATGCCATGAACTTATATTCATAATAAAACGCACGGAAACAAGCAGTAAAATCAATGACGCCGCGTAGAGCATGAAATTCCTAGGACCGTTTGCCGCCAACTCTTCAAATTTGAGCGCGGCTATATGGAATTTATCCATAATTCTTGCCATGAAAGCGCTTTCATCGTTCCTAAAAAACAGAGGTTTTACCGGCGGCGCGGCGCGCGGCGCGTCAGCGGCGCTTTCCTCCCGGGTTCTCTGATATTCAGCCTGCGCATCTGGAAAGACAACCACGCGCGGATATTCTTGCGGTCCGTCAAGAAGTGCGATTGATTCGTTTGATCCGCCGCTTGAAAAAAGGATAAGTCCTTTTTCGCCAAACGTTATGGTTTTCTCAGATGCGGGCGGCAGACGGATTTCGCCTGTTTTGGCAATAAACAGCCAGCCAAGCGCGATAAAGCCCATCGCAAAGATAAACACGCAGAACATGGAAACTGGACAGGATATTTCCCGTCTCGCGGCGTAACTGAGGCTTATTAAAATAGTGAGATAAAGAGTTTGGGGAAGCCGTCCGCAGAAAGAAAGGACAAATTCACGCAAGAACGAGCCGGATATCGCTATGGTTGTTAATCCGGCGCTCCGTACACGAAAGAATCCAATGAGTGTGAAGAAAAAGAGGACAAGCATAAACGCGCAACAGAAAAAAAATAGAAGCCGTACTATATTTTTCACAATACCAGATTATCATGTTATGAAATGTCGCGCAAGGGGAGAATTGACAAGTTCCACCTGGAAGCGATTGCTTCTCCATAGTTCGCTTTCGTTTTCGCCTTCATATGGTATCGTGCGAACAAGCCGGACAAAAGTCCGTCCCGCTTCAATGGCGAAACCAATACGGTTTAATACCGCGGCTTGCTCCGGCTGAAGACAGCGGCATTCTGAATGGGGTCGCTTGGCGTATTGACTATTCTCGCAACGTATGTTATAATATCACAATTATTCACAATAGTGGGTGGATTTGTCAAAATATGCGTAAGAATGACAAGAAAACCGCTGTTTTTCAGGGAACCACCTGTTTTCCGTGTTTTTGCGCGTTTATTACATTTTAGGAGGACACAGTATGTCGGGCCACAGCAAATGGGCGACTATTAAACACAAGAAAGGCGCCGCGGATGCAAAACGCGGGCAAATGTTTACCAAACTCATCAAGGAGATCACCATTGCCGCGCGTATTGGAGGCGGCGATCAAGAGGGAAACCCAAGACTGCGCACGGCTATTCTTAAAGCTCGCGGCGCGAATATGCCCAAGGATAATATCACCAACGCGATAAAAAAAGGAACCGGCGAGCTTGAAGGCGTGAATTACGAAGAGTTGTCTTACGAAGCCCGCCTTGGCGAAGCCGCCCTTTTTATTGAAGTTCTCACCGACAACCGCAACAGAGCCGCCGCAGATGTGCGCAACATCCTTACCCGCGCGGGCGCGGATTTGGCGAAAGCGGGATCGGTTGCGCGGCTTCTTACCCGCAAGGGCGTCTTCACCGTTGACGGCGAGAAATTCCCCCTTGAAAAGGTTGAGGAGGCCGCCATTGAAGGCAATGCGGAGGATGTCTCTGAGTCTGACGGCGTTATTGAAATCACCTCCGCCGCGGAAGACTTTGAAGCCGTGGCAAAGGCTCTGGAAGCCGCGTCTATTGAAACCACCAGCGCGGAAATCAGCATGTTGCCCGAAGCGCCGGTAACGCTCAACGACAACGAAACGGCCAAAATGCTCAGGCTCATTGAACGGCTTGAAGAAAACGATGACGTTCAAAACGTCTATTCAAATATCGAAGTCCCCGATGGTTTTGAAGAAGAAGAGTAACGAAAAAAGATGCTCCGAATTATCGGCGTTGACCCCGGTTTGGCAAGTACGGGCTGGGGCGTCATCGAAACCGATACGCAACCCGCGCAGCGCGTCCGTTATCTCTCTCATGGCTGCATAGAAACAATCCCCGACAAGCCGCTTACAGAGCGGCTTCTTTTTATCCATGACGCGCTCGCGGAAATTCTCGAAACATGGAAACCTACGGAAGCCGCCGTTGAAACCCTCTATTTTGGACGAAACATCACAAGCGCCCTTCCGGTCGCCGAAGCGCGGGGCGTACTGTGTATGACGCTCGCGGAGGCAGGGTTGCCCGTGCGGGAACTGACGCCCAATGCCATCAAACAGGCTGTAGTGGGCGCGGCGCGGGCTGATAAAGAGCAGGTTCAGGAAATGGCGCGTCTCATTCTGGGGCTTGACGCGATTCCAAAACCGAATCACGCGGCGGACGCGCTGGGAGCGGCGATTTGCTGCGCGTACGCCTTCATTCGCCCGTAATTTTTTCTCCTCGCTTCTTTACAGCCTCCGCGAGACGCGCTTCTAAAAAACCGCCTTCTCCGCAGCCTCCGCGAGACGCGCTTCTAAAAAACCGCCTTCTCCACAGTCTCCGCAAGACGCGCTTCTAAAAAACCGCCTTCTCCACGGTCTCCGCGAGACGCGCTTCTAAAAAATCGCCTTCTCC
>JAIRLZ010000216.1 GCA_031259035.1 Treponema sp.
CACCGCGTTTTTGAAAAACGCCCGGTATTCGGTTGTGATCCGCAACATGGGCAAGAACTTCATTGATGATGAAAAAAACATCTACCCAGGCATACTCACTCCGGCAGCCGGTTTTGCGGCGGTCTTTGTGGACAAGGCGAATCTCTCCGCGGGCTTTTCCGCGGATATTTCAGTCCCGTTCTTTCAAAATCTCGTGTTCAGCCTTGGACTGCAAGCCAAAATCGCGCGGTTCATTATGGTCTCGGCAGGCTGGGACATAAACCTGCGCGAGACGCTAAAGCTGAAAGGCGACGGCGTGCATCTGCCCTTTGTTGGCATTGGCGTACAATTTGCCGCGGATATGTCGAAGAGCGGCTTTATGAGCAGACAGGGGTGGCAAAAGACCGATATTGATGTGTCCGGCGTTTGGCAGCAACTGCACAACAAGACGCAACTCTTCTCCGTGGGGATGACTGCGAATTTCGGACTACAGGATGAAGAAGCTCCTGTCATTCAGATTGGCGATGAGGAATAGTGGAATGAAAAAAAAATTTGGATTTATTCTGATGATTTTATGCGTCCACGCGGCGCAGGCGCAAAGTGCGGGCGTCACCTATATTTCTCCAAACCACGACGGCGTACAAGACGCGCTTGTTGTCCCCCTTAAAATAACTGACAAGCGGTACATAGCCGAATGGACGCTTGTAATACGAAACGAGGACGGAAGCGTCGCGCGTACCATAAGCAATAAGGAGACGCGCCCGCAGAAAATGGGGTTTGTCGCGTTCTGGAAAGCGGTTTTTTCCCCGAAAAAGGGCGTGAATGTCCCGCAGACCATCACGTGGGATGGTACGCTTGATTCGGGTGAAATCGCTCCTGACGGGATGTACTTCTACTATGCGGAAGCGTCCGACGATAATGGCAATAGGAGCAAATCTAAAGAATTGCAGGTGATTGTCGACAACACGCCGCCTGAGATAGAGCTTGTCCAACCCCCTGAAACCGACAAGTTTTTTGGGGAAGGGATGAAAGCGACGCTCCACATAAATCAGAGCGGTTCCGAAGAAGATCTGTGGACAGCGGTTTTTTTTGACACTGCCGGCGGCAAGGTGAACGCCGTTACGTTTAGAAACTCCGCGCCCCAAGCCCTGCAATGGGATGGCAAAAATGACGAGGGCGCGCCGGTTGCGGACGGGGTGTATTCGTATTCCATAGAGGCGACGGATAGGGCGGGCAATACCTCCCCGGTCGCCCGTATTTCAAACATCATCTATTCGGGAGAAAAACCCGTTGTTGGCATAACCATATCGGGGAGCCGTTACTTCTCGCCGCAAACCGCAAGCCCCCAGAAAACCGTTACGTTGACTCCCAACATCCCCGCTCCAAAAACCGGCAATTCACTGGTGAACTGGAAGATCAGCATTAGAAATGACGCCGGCAGAATTTTTATGACCTACAGCGGTACCGGGACGGTTCCCTCGCAGATCGTTTTTGACGGCGTTGATGAGAACAAAAACCTCATGCCCGAAGGACAGTATCAGGCGGTGGTTGCGGCCGGATACCTCAATGGATACCAGACCGCTCCCGCTTTCTCGCCGGCATTTACGCTTAAACGGACGCCTCCTTCGGCTGATTTGCGTGTGGAAAACGATATTTTTTCGCCGGATGGGGACGAGGTTTTGGACGCAGTAGTCGTTGCGCAAAACTTTTCATTTGAATCCGCGTCGTGGAAAGGGGAGATAGTCAGATCTGATGGTACGGTTGTCCGAACCATTGAGCTTGGAACCGCCCCAGCCAAAACCGCTGTGTGGAACGGTATGGACGATAATGGAAACCTGTGTCCCGATGACACGTACTTTTATCGCGTTTCGTGCGTCGATCTTGCGAGCAATTCTACGGAAGTGACAAGCGCCGGGTTTACGCTGGACACCAGCAAAACAGAGATAGTCCTTGCGGCGTCTCCCGCGTATTTTTCGCCGAATGGGGATCGGGTTCAGGATGTCGTGACGGTTACGCCGTCCGTTAAATCTCAGGCAAACATCGTTTCGTATGACTTGGTTATAAAAGATGAAAGCGGCGCTGTTGTACGATCCTTCAACGGCGGGGCGTTGCCCGCCGCTTTTGTGTGGGATGGGAAAAATGACGCGGGCGGCGTCTGCCCCGACGGTTCGTATACGGCGGCGTTGGACACGGTTGCCGCCAACGGCGCAAAGACCGTCGCGGCGGCGCCGCGCTTTATTCTGGACACCACGCCGCCCGAAGCCTCAATTAGCGCGGCGTGGACGCTTTTCTCGCCGGATGGCGATTCCCAGAAAGATACGGTTCCCTTCACCATAAAAACAAGTAAAGAGCGGCGGTGGACAGGCGTCATAACAGCGGCTTCAGGGGACGCCGGCGGCGATAATGTGGCGCGGCGTTACACGTGGTTCGACTCAGACGTACCCTCTTTTGAGTGGGACGGCGCCGACGAGTCCGGCAATATCGCGCCGGATGGCGCCTATCAATTTACGCTGTCGGCGCAGGACGAGGCCGGCAATCAGGTTTCCGTGTCTTTGGAGAACATCGTTGCGGATGCCCGGCCGGTACGCGTGTGGATTACGGCTGAACACGACGCCATTGCGCCGAAAGGCAATACCAAGTCGCAGAACTTTACGTTGAGCGCCTCGCTTAAACAAGATGTTGAAAGTTGGACGTTTACGGTGTCCGGAGACAGGGGGGCGGCGCTCGTACGAACCGGCGTAGGCGACACCCTGCCGGAAACCATTACATGGGACGGTACAACCAGCGACAAGTCCATTGCCGAGGGTTCTTTTACCGGCTCTCTGTCCCTCGTGTACAAGAAGGGCAACAGGGCGACCGCCACCACCGCGCCGTTTATATGCACCGGCCTGCCGCCTGATGTCGCGGTGAAAACATCGCCTGAATACTTTAGTCCAGACAATGACGGGATTGACGATGATCTGGACATCAGCTTGAGCGCCCGTTCCCTTCTGCCCTTCGCATCGTGGTCTTTTACTGTGTTTGATCCCCAGAGTCTTAAACCTTTCTGGACAATGGGCGGTTCATCCAAGATCACGGAGAAACTCGTCTGGCAAGGCAAAGGCGTGAACGGCGAACTGGTGCAGTCCGCTGTTGACTACCCTTACACGTTTGCGGTGACCGACGTTCAGGGACAGAGCGCGAGCGTTGACGGCATTATTCCGGTTGACATTCTGGTAATTCGGGACGGCGATCTCCTGCGTATACAGATACCGTCCATTATTTTCCGCGCAAACAAAGCGGATTTTGTTGGCAAGGATGTTGATCCCAAAGACGGGCTTTCGCAAACCGACATAGATAGAAACAACGCCGTGTTGCGCCGGACCGCATCCGTACTCAACAAATTCAAAGACTATACGGTTACCATTGAAGGACACGCAAACAGCATATCCGGCGCGGAATGGGAAGAAACCTCAACGGCAAACGGAAATATTCCGCTTGTGCCTCTGTCAAAAGACAGGGCGGAGTACGTGAAGGCGGCTCTTGTAAAACTCGGAGTTGGCGCTTCCCGATTGTCAACCACTGGCATAGGCGGCAGACGCCCTGTAGCGTCCCGCACCGATAGTGACAACCGGTGGAAAAACCGCCGCGTAGAGTTTATTTTGCATAAATAAGGCGCGGTTCGCTCCGATTGGCGCCGCATATGAGGCGGCGGCTGATTGGGGCGCCGCGTATTTCTCTATTCTTTATTCGCAAAGTCTGGTTTAATACCCCGCCGAATCTTCGATTCGCGCTTGCCGCGGCTCAAATAAGGCGACGCCTGCAAGATTGGTGTTAAACCAGACCTATTATAAATTTCCTTACAGTCGAACCGAAGGTTCGCAACCGAAGGTTCGCAACCGAAGGTTCGCCGAACCTCGTAAACAATGCGACGCTTGCAAGATACCCCGCCCTAGGGCTAAACTTGACCCACAATGCGGATTCGCCGCCTGTTTCAGGGCGGATTTTTCCCTTGTCGTGTCCCGGCCCGGAACGGAATAGGCGCTTGACAGGGGGATGCGGGGCGGATTGCCGGGCTTATCCCGGCGCGGGGGCGGCGGGAAAGGGGAACACAAGCGGAAACCAGGGGGTTCCCGCGTTTCGCC
>JAIRLZ010000260.1 GCA_031259035.1 Treponema sp.
GGTTGAGGAATGGTCTACCCGCCTTGGGCGGTCAGCCCGTGATGCACGGTTGTGTTGTTTGTAATTGGGGGTTTGCCCCCCCCCCCCCCACCCAGCCACACTCTGTAAGAGAGAGAAAAACACTTCTCTCTCTTTTGTTAAAATTGTTCAGGCGGCTTGAAATGCGCCTAAAGCGCACGGCGTTACGACAACTTCTTGCAAGACAAGGAGAAAGTCTATGGAAAAAGAAGCCCAGCGTCCAGTTATTAGAGTGGTGGAAGAGAAGTGCGTCAATTGCCACCGGTGCATTATGGTGTGTCCGGTTAAAATGTGCAACAACGGCTCAGGAGACATAATAGATCATCACCCGGAACTATGCATCGGGTGTGGCGAGTGTATAAGTGCATGCGCTCACGGGGCGCGCGTCGGCATCGATGATTTCGAGCTTTTCATGGACGACCTGAAAAAAGGCGAGAAGATCGTCGCCATCGTGGCGCCGGCCGTCGCCGCGAGCTTTGAGGGGGACTACCTTAAGGTGAACGGATTCCTCAAGTCATTTGACGTGAGCTTCGGCGCGGAACTTACAGTCAAGTCATACCTCGCCTATATGAAAGTCCACGAACCCCTCCATAGTCGTAGCCCTGCCCTGCCCTACCCTCGTGTCTTTCATCGAAATGTACCGCCCCGAGCTTATCCCGTATCTTGCCCCGGCGGATAGTCCCATGCTCCACACCATGAAGATGATCAAACGCTTCTATCCCCAATATAAGAACCACCGGATCGCGGCCATAAGTCCGTGCTATTCCAAGCGGCGGGAATTTGACGCGGTTGGCATGGGCGACTATAACGTGACGTTCCAGTCGATACAGCGTTATTTTGACGAATCCGGCAAGAGCATAGGCGCCTATCCCGCCGTGGAGTACGACAACCCGCCTGCGGAACGGGCGGTGGTGTTTTCCAGTCCCGGCGGGCTTATGCGCACCCTGCAACGCTACGACGACGAGATTACCAGTTATACCCGCAAGATTGAAGGACCCCACGAGGTCTACCGCTACCTTGCGTATCTTGGAGATTCTTTAAATTTAAAGCAAGGCAAGGCGCCGGTCTACAAGATCATCGACTGCCTCAATTGCTCCATGGGCTGCAACGGCGGTCCCGGAACCATGAATCGCAACAAGCATCTCGACGATGTGGAATATTTTGTAGAACAGCGGCAACGGGAGATGCGAAAAAAATACCAACCCGCCACCTTGTTGCAGAAACTTTTCAGCCGGGGCAAGCTGGAAAAGATGCTTGACACGTATTGGGAAGCGGGTTTATACCGGCGTTCCTATACGGATAGGTCGGCGCTATTTAGAGAACGAGTGAAAGACCCAAGCGCGTCCGCGCTTGAAGCTATGTTTAGGACCATGCATAAAGAGAATCCGGTTAATCGCCTCAACTGCGGGGCCTGCGGATATAGGAGTTGCGAGCAAATGGCGACCGCCATTATCAACGGACTTAACAAGCCCGAAAATTGCCGGCATTATCAAGAAATTGAAAAAGAACCTCGCGCCAATGAAAAGAGCGCGCGGATGATCCGGCAGGTCTATGAGCATACCCTTAAAGAGATGCATAAAAACAAAAACGGCATCGAAGCCCTATCCAGCCAAATCAATGAAACCGTGGATTATGTGTCGCGTTCATCTCAAGCTATAAAGCTGATGGTGGAAAACATCCGCTCCATCCACGAGAATCTGGATCACAACGCCCAAACCGTACTGAAATTGAACGCGTCCTCAGCGGACGGGAAGGAGCGGCTGAACAAGATCGGGGAAATCATAGACCATGTGGCTGAACAATCAGACATCCTCATTGATACGTGTAAGGTAATCGGGGGTATTGCGGATGAAACC
This sequence comes from Treponema sp., assembly GCA_031259035.1. GTDB lineage: Bacteria > Spirochaetota > Spirochaetia > Treponematales > Breznakiellaceae > JAIRKH01. The sequence continues at coordinate 1,875 of JAIRLZ010000260.1, forward strand.
AATATTTTGGGCATAAACGCGGCGATTGAGGCGGCCCACGCGGAGGACGCTATCGGCAAAGGCTTTGCGGTGGTTGCCTCTGAGATACGCAAGTTGGCGGACAATCCCAGGCGGCAGGCGGTGAAAACAACCGACAACCTAAACAGCATCAAAACGCTTATTGACACGTCAAAGAAATTTTCCGTCTATGCGCAGGAACAATTCAACCAGATGGCGGTTCTTATTGACACGGTAAAGAACGAAGAATTGTCCATCCAAAACGCCATGTCCACCCATGACGCCGGAGGAAGCCAAGTGTTGGAGGCGTTGAATGAAATAAACGTCTTGATTGGGAAGATCAAGGACACCTCCGCAACATTGCTCGCGTCAGGAGAGGCGGTCATTCAGGACGTCAGTTCGCTTAAAAACATGTAAAGAAAAGAAGAATGAACCCCGCTGAACGGCGGGGAGGTAAACGCCGCATTACATCATGCGACATACATTATGGGACTGTTCCAAACTAATTATTATTGCATCGCGAAGAGTTGACTTGTTATAGATACTGCGTTATACTATCAACGTAAATTTTTTTACCGGAAACGTCGTTTCCGTATCCCAGACGCTTGAGCGTTAAAATGAACCTTCCCGCTCTGAAGGGCGCGGTATCTGCGTTAGGAACTGTATTATCTGTGAGGTCGCCGCCGTTCTTTGTTGGCGGCGCCATCGGCGGCGCCAATGCTAACCGCCCTAAAGGGTATACTTGGCGCAGTATAGACTCCACTGCGAATAAGGAGTAATAATCATGGCGGTAATACCCCCCCCCCCCCCATGTCTTGCGCAAGGGATAAAACACCTCGATCCCCCTTGTTACAGTGTCGCCGACGGCGGCTTGAATCCTTCCGATGCGCCTAAAGATCACGGCGTTACGACACCCTCGCAAGAATAAGGAGAAAGTTTATGGAAAAGAAAACCCCGCGTCAAATTATCAAAGTGGTAAAAGAGAAATGCGTCAATTGCCACCGGTGTATCATGGTATGCCCGGTTAAAATGTGCAATGACGGCTCTGGCGACATAATAGATCACCATTCTGAATTATGCATCGGCTGCGGCGAGTGCGTCGCCGCCTGCGCCCACGGCGCCCGCGTCGGCATCGACGATTTCAACCAGTTTATGGAAGACCTCCGCAACGGCGCGGACATCGTCGCCATCGTCGCCCCGGCCGTCGCGTCAAGTTTTGAAGGCGCCTACCTCAGGGTGAACGGATTTCTGAAGTCACTGGGGGTTAAAGCCGTCTTTGACGTGAGCTTCGGCGCGGAGTTGACCGTCAAGTCCTACCTCGCCTACATGAAAGCCGCAAATTCCTCTCTCATCATAGCCCAGCCCTGCCCCACCATCGTGTCCTTCATCGAAATGTACCGTCCGGATCTCATCCCCTATCTCGCGCCGGTGGACAGCCCCATGCTTCATACAATGAAAATGATACGGCGCTTCTATCCCCAATATAAGCGCCACCGGATCGCGGCGATAAGCCCCTGTTATTCCAAGCGGCGGGAGTTTGACGCGACGGGCGTCGGCGATTACAACGTGGCGTTCAGGTCACTACAGCGGCATCTTGATGATTCAGGGGCGGCCATACGCGACTATCCCGCGGAGGAGTACGACAATCCGCCCGCGGAGCGGGGCGTGCTGTTTCCAAATCCCGGCGGGCTTATGCGCACCCTGCAACGCTATGACAACGATGTCGCCAACTACACCAGAAAGATAGAGGGACCTCAAGAAATCTACCCCTATCTTGTCTATCTAGCGGACTTCATTAAACGGGGCGACACGCCGGTCTACAAGCTCGTCGACTGCCTCAATTGTTCCACAGGCTGCAACGGGGGGCCGGCCACGTTAAATCAAAACAAGTATTTCGACGATCTGGAGCGTTTTACGGAGCGGCGGAATAAAGAGGCGCGCGAGCTATATCGGAACGCCGGCGTCGCGCGGAAATTCTTCAAGAAGAACAATCTTGAGAAGATTCTCAACCGGCATTGGGAAGCGGGTTTATACCGGCGTTCCTATACGGACCGGTCGGCGCTATTTAGAGAACGAGTGAAAGACCCAAGCGCGTCCGCGATTGAAGCCACACTTGCCGCCATGTATAAGAAGGACAAGAATGACCGCCTCAACTGCGGGGCCTGCGGATATAGGAGTTGCGAGCAGATGGCGACGGCCATCATCAATGGGCTTAACAAGCCTGACAATTGCCGGCATTATAAAGAAATTGAAAGTGAACTGAGGGCGAATGAAGAGACCTCGCGCCTGCTTAACCAGGTCTACGAACACACTCTTGAGGAGATGCATAAGAACAGAAACGGAATTGAAGCCCTGACCATGCAGATAGGAGGGGCTGCGGACTACGTGTTGCGCTCCTCCCAAGCCATAGAGCGGATGGTGGAAAACATCAAATCCATTCGGGGAAACCTGGATCACAACGCGGAGACCTCGCTGGAATTGAACGCCTCCTCAACGGAGGGGAAGGAGCGGCTCTATAAAATTGGTGAGATCATTGATCATGTGGCTCAACAATCGAACGTTCTCATAGAGAGTTGCAAGGTGATCGGGGATATTGCGGATGAGACGAACATTCTTGGAATGAACGCGGCGATTGAGGCCGCGCACGCCGGGGAGCATATAGGCAAAGGGTTCGCGGTGGTGGCCGGGGAGATCCGCAAACTGGCGGACAATTCTAGGCGGCAGGCGGTGGCCATAACCGGCAATTTGAGGAGCATCAAAAGCCTTATTGACACGTCAAAAGAATCCGCTGACCATGCGCGGGAGCAATTTGAGCGGATGGCGGCTCTTATTGACACGGTGAAAACCGAGGAGTTGTCCATACAAAACGCTATGTCAATCCACGATTCCGGGGGGAGCGAAGTGTTGGACGCGCTGGTTCAAATAAAAACCTTGATTGGGAACATCAAGGACACCTCGACGGCGTTGCTGGAGTCCGGGGAGGCGGTGATTCAGAACATCAATTCGCTTAAAAATATACGGGAACATGCCATGAAAGCGCATCAGGAAAAAACGTGAGAAATCCCCGCAAAAATGGCGGGGGTCTAAAAGATTTCTCCTTGAAATCTTTGTGTATGCGGGGAGCGAATCCTCCGCGCCCCAGTTTTTAGCCCCGAAGAGACGGGGAATGAAACCGAGATTACGCCGCTTTTTCCCGCTACATCTAAGGCGGCTTTCCCAAAACTGACGTCCTGGTGCGCGTTTTGGGAAAGCCTCGTTATAGAAATAATATCAATGCGGCTCAAAGGGGGAGGTTTCTCCCGCCTCCCGCACAATGTTCCTTCATGCCGGCAAACTATGGCAATTCTTTTGATATTAGATTCGAGACAGCAACCTTAGATTTAATTGGACTAACAGAGGCGCGTGTTTTCTTTTCATTTATCCCGCATTTTCAATAGCCCTTGCGCAAGCAAATCAAACAGGCTATACTGGCAAACTCCGGCTTGCCGGAACTTTGAGATGGAATATATGGAACAAACAGTTCACGCCGTACGAGGCGCCACTGACGGCGCCAGTGGTGTAAAAATATCGTTGCGTAAAACAAGTTTAGTTGATTATCCGGGAAAGATAGCTTCCGTTCTTTTTTTTGCCGGGTGCAATATGCGCTGCCCTTGGTGCCACAACCGCGAGTTGATTCTGCCGGAATTGGCGGACGCGCGGGGTGTGGATCAAGAGGATCTTGTCGGTCTGGAGCAGGCGCTGGCGCACATTGAGAAGCGCCGGAATGTACTGGGCGGCGTTGTGTTGAGCGGCGGGGAGCCGTCGCTTTACCGCGATTTGCCCGCCCTGATACGGCGAATTAAAGAAATGGGGCTTGCGGTTAAGCTGGACACCAACGGCATGAATCATGGTATGCTCGAAAGACTGTTTCAAACAAAAGAGACCTCGCCGGATTATATCGCTCTGGATTTGAAACTCGCGCCTGTGCGGTACGGCGAAATAACGCCGGATGCGGAAAAGTCCTCACGGACTGAAACATCCGCGCGGACATCCGCAGAATCCTTGCGCAAAAGCGCGAATCTTATCCGCAATTCCGGAATAGACCATGAGTACCGTACGCTCGCCCTACCCATTATCACGAAGAAAGACATAGCCGCGCTTGCTGAACTAGTGGATGACGCTCTGTGGTACGTCCGGGCGTTCAGACCGGGAAACTGCCTCAACCCCGCATGGGATGATTTTGAGGCGTCAAATGCGCGGGATGCCGGCGTTCTGGTGGACGCGATACGGGCTTTAGGCAAGAATGGCGTAATTGCGTAAGGGACCGCGCAGAAATAACATGACCTTTTAGTAAACCGCGCCTTTGTGGAAATGCTTGATCACAATCACTCGAAGCTGTTCCAAAACACGCCTTATGGCGTTGGAATCAGTTCAGGCTCACTCATTAGCAAGCGTCAATGACAACTCCGTAAAAGCCAACGTGGGAGCCGAAGTTATATTCGGACTAGCAGGCGTGGATACAACCAGTTTATTTGCGTCTGCGGTTGCGTTGGTCGCAGTCGCGGTTGCATCTATCGTAATACTACCGCTTATAAGCTCGCCGGCGCGGACGTCCCAAATGTTACTATAATCAGAGAGCGACAACCACGCCCAATCGGTTTCTATGCAATTATCAATAAGCGCAACATTCAACTCGCCTATCCCCGTATCGGATACAAATGAATAAGCGAGAACATAGCTATTCCCCGCTACTATCTGAACCCCGTTTAATAACGAATTTTGCTGAACCGTATTTTGCCAGTTATATGTGTCGTCATACGGATTATATTCAAGCCGTATCTCAATAGCGCCGGACGGCGTTTCACCGCCGCGACCAAACGTGTAAGACCCAAGATCAAGCGTTTGCGGATCAGCCGTATTTGTGTTGACGACAAGTTTCTTGTGAGCATTCTCTCCTACCCATTGCCCGTTTGGATACCCGGCGACCGCGAAATAATAATCCGCCGTCTCATCAAATACGGGCAGAATCATCGTCCACGCGCCGTCTGTAGAAACGTTTACACGTTGAAAGTAGGGCGACAACGGGTCTCCCCAAAACCAGTCTGGCTTATTCAGGACAGCGTAAACAGCGGAAGGTCCACCCGGATTGGCGACGTCAATGTCAACGAGTCCGTTCACCGTTACGGTTTTCACCGCTTTGGTCAGAGAGAATTCGTCCCACGTAACGATGATAGGGTCAGCGTCTTTTGGGGCGTCTTCGGGATTCACAACCAAGTGGAGCGAGCCGCCTTGAAGAGCCGTTGCATCCGCAGTCGCCTGAAACGCGGCGTTTATGACAAACGGCTGGTTCTTTTGCAATGTCGCCAAGGTTTGATAGCCGGACAGTTCTTTCCATCCGCCGTTGTTGTCAATAAGTACGCCTAGCAGTGTCAAGTC
>JAIRLZ010000288.1 GCA_031259035.1 Treponema sp.
CGCTCATTTACGATTCGCTCAAGGGCAGAAAGGTCATCAACACCATCATTATCTTTACGATGTACTTCAGCGCGGGAACCATTCCCAACTATATTCTGATGAGGGATTTGGGCTTTATCAACAACCCGCTGGTACTTATTATACCGAATTGCCTCTCCGTATTTAACATGATCATCCTGAGGAGTTTCTTTTACGGGGTGCCGGAAAGCCTGCGTGAATCCGCCGAGCTTGACGGAGCGAATCCTTTTACCGTGCTGACGCGCATATACCTGCCGCTGTCCATGCCGGTGATGGCGACGCTCGCCCTGTTTTACGCCGTCGGCAGGTGGAACGGATTCTCAGACGCCCTGTTGTACCTCACCAAGCCGGATTTCCATCCGATTCAACTCAAGTTGTACAACATCATCAACAACCTTTCTTCAATAGAAATAGCGACGCAGGAAGGCGTTTCGGGCGGCGGCGTGCCGCAGGCGACGGACGGCATGAAAGCCGCCGCTGTTATGTTCGCTACGGCGCCGATTTTGCTGGTATACCCGTGGCTCCAGCGGTATTTCATTAAGGGCGTTACAATAGGCGCGGTGAAAGGATAGATAACATGCGGCAAGCTGCGGCAAGCCGCTAAGGTGGCGGACATCAAGACGCTTGAAAAAATATACCGCCCTGAAGCGAGAGCCGGGCGTTTTCTGCTCGTGTTGCTTTTAAGCGGCGTTTCCTATGGGTTGTACCGGGGCGTTCAGGACAATTATTTAGCCGAATTGGCGCATATTTCCAATTTTGAGCGGGGAATCGTGGAGTTTTTTCGGGAACTGCCCGGACTGCTGGTGGTTCTGATTCTGGCGGTTATGTATCGCTTTTCAGAACAGGCGGTGTTTAAGATCAGCGCCGCTGTCATGGCGCTGGGGCTGGCGGGGCTTTGCGCGAGTGGCGCCGGCAAGGTTCCGGTGGTCTTTTTCATGGTGATCTACAGCTTGGGCGAGCATGTTATGATGCCCGCGCGCAGTTCCCTGTCCATGCGCTTTGCAAAAAGAGAAAGCGGCGGCGCGGCGCTGGGGCTTGCCGGCGCAATCGGACAGGCGGGCAACATTTCAGGCTACGTCATTGTGGCGGTTTTATTTGCGATCTTCGCCCGGCTTGGCTACAGCCGAAACGCTCTTTTTTCTTTCAAATTGGTGTTTTTTCTCGCCGTAGTCTTTGGGATTGCGGCGTTTGTCTTTGCTTTATACATGAAAGAGCCGTACGGCGAGCGGCATCATGTTCAGCGCCGGCGTTTCTATTTTGCGAAGAAATTCACCAAGTACTATTTTCTGGAAGTGTTTTATGGCGCCCGAAAACAGATATTTCTTACCTTTGCGCCCTATGTCCTGATCTTGCAGTACGGCGCGGACGCTTCCCTCATTTCCCTGCTCATGGCCATCTGTTCGGGTTTCGGTGTTGTTTTCAGTCCGTTCATCGGCAAGCTCATCGACAAGGCGGGCTACAAAATCATCATGGTAACCGACACCCTCATCCTCATGGCGGTGTGTTTTTTTTACGGTTTCGCCCACCGGCTTTTTCCGCCTCACATCGCTTTTATCGTGGTGTGCGTCAATTACGTACTCGATTCCATCATTTCCCTGTCAAGCATGGCAAACGGCGTCTATGTGCAGGACATAGCCTCAAGTCAGGAGGAAATCACAGCGACCCTTTCAACCGGCATATCGGTGAACCACGTCATCAGCATTCTCATCGCGCTCTTAGGCGGCTGGATTTGGAAGGTTACGGGCATTGAGGCGCTGTTCTCCATATCCGCCTTCCTTGGACTTATAAATACGCTCTACGCGGCGACGATTAAGAAAAAGTCCTGACAGGGCTTGACGAGCTGACGCTTGACAAGCGGCAAGGCTTCCCTATATGATACAACCGGTATGCAATATCCAACCACGACAAGCGCCGCCCGCACTGTTATATTAAAAGACTTTGAAGGGCCTCTTGATCTGCTTCTCTTCCTCATCAAGAAAAACGAGGTGAATATCTACGACATACCGATTGCCGAAATCACCGAACAGTACCTTGCGTATCTGCGCGCTGGCGACGCGCTCGATCTTGACGACGCGAGCGAATTTCATGCGCTTGCGTCAGACCTTTTGTACATAAAAAGCAGGATGTTGTTGCCCGTGGAGATCGGCATTGAGGATGACATGGAAGATCCGCGGCAGGGTTTGGTTGAGAAACTCATAGAATACCAGCAATTCAAGAAACTCTCAGAGCTTATGGAAGAAAGAGAACGCGAGGTTGAACTCATCGTTGAGCGCAGAAAACCGCAACGCGATCTCCCCTTTGCCGATGACGAGTTATGGCAAAAAGTCGACGTATGGGATCTGCTCCGAACGTTTTCCACGCTTATGAACAACATCACCTCCGAGCGCATCATAGACCTGTACGAAGAAGTGTCGGTGAATGAAAAAATCGCGCTTATGACCGAGATTCTAGAAAACCGGGGCGAATGCGCCTTCGCCGATCTTGTGGTACGCCGGCATTCGGCGGCGGACATTGTATGCGCGTTTCTGGCTATTCTGGAAGCGGTGAAAATCAGGATGATACTCATATTCCAGAACACCATGTACGGCGACATACGGATAAAACCCGCGCCGCGTTAAGGCCGCGTTAAATGCGGCGCGCGCCCATCTCTCCATGAACTCAACGCCGGTTGAATGCGGGACGTTCAGAATTCGCCGCTCTATACGGCGCCCTATAAAGGCCGCGTTACACAAGACGCATTTTAAGCGTTCCCTTGATAATCTGGATGCCTGAAACAATCCAGTATATGATCGTTCACCATGCCTACCGCCTGCATAAAGGCGTACGTGTTTGTGGAACCTATAAAAGTAAAGCCCCGTCTTTTCAGTGATTTTGCAATCCTGTCCGACAGATCCGTGGCCGATGGAATCTCCCGCTCGGTCTTGTAATGATGAACAATGGGCTTGTGATCCACAAACGCCCACAGCCAATCCGAGAAATCTATCCCTCTATCCGCCATTTTGCAGTACGCTTTGGCGTTTTCTATCGCCGAGCGAATCTTCGATTCATTCCTGACGATCCGCTCGTCCGCCATGAGGCGGTCCATGTCTTTTTCGGTGTATGCCGCGACTTTCTGCGGATCGAAGCGGTCAAAAGCGGCGCGATAACCATCACGGCGTTTCAAAATAGTGAACCATGAAAGGCCGGCTTGGGCGCAGTCAAGCATAATGGCTTCGAAGAGTTTCCTGCTGTCTTTAACGGGCGTTCCCCATTCATCATCATGGTAAGTTGTCAACTCGGAGTGTTTTTCGGCCCACGGGCATCTCTGTGTCATTAGTTGATTATACCGGTTTGCCCGCCTGTTGTCAATACAGCGCATGGTCTCATAAAAAATGTAACCCAAAAAAGACCATGCCTCACAATAAAAATCTTACCCACATACACTCTTCCGGTGGAGGGAAAAACAGGCTTTGACCAGGGAGTACGCTTCCCGGTACCAGCAGGCGGACCGAAAAAAGAAAATCCGAGTTTATCAACCGCCCCCTCCTTTCCCGCCGCGATTTCCGCCGCGATTTCCGCCGCGATTTCCGCCGCGATTTCCGCCACATCGCCTTCACCAGAACTCGCCTTTTAAAAGAAAAACGACAACTGTTTCGTTGAACACAAAAATCTCGCCCGCGTCCGCGGCTATGCCGGCCGCTCCCGTTTCGATACCCCCGCGGAATTACAGGCCATCGACCGGGTCTATCAGTCCCGCCGCCAAACTCATTGACAAGACCCGGGTCCCCTGCCAAAGGCTCATGGCTTCCCCTGACCTCTCTGACGAGGCCAAGGCGGAACTGACCCGGCGCTATCAGCGTTACAACCCGGTCATCCTCCAACAGGAGGTTCACCGGGCGGTTGCCGCGCTCATGGAAAAGAACCGGCAGAAGACCCTCATGCGACGGCAGCCCCTCGCCACTGTCGCCCTTGAGAATCTCTAGCTATGGTTAGAATTCTTATTTTGAGGCATTACGGGTACAGCGGCGGGTATAGACAAATGATTATAAAAAAATTAATATACACCTATGAAAAGTATGACTGGTTACGCCTACAAATCACTTGAGTCCGCTCATGCGGGCGCTTCAGCGGAAAATGCGTTCTCTCTCTCGGTAGAAATAAAATCCTACAACAGTCGCTTTCTCGAAGTGTTCATCAATGTCCCGCCTTTTTTGTCGGGGCTTGAGCCGAGAATCCGTGAAATCGCAATGGAAACCATTCACCGCGGCAAGGTTGATATCACCATCAGACTGAAAAACAACGCTTCTTTGCCGGTCTCCATCAATAATGAAGTGGCGAAAGCCTATCTGCGGGCAATTGTGGCGCTTTCCGAAGATCTCCGCCTCTACGAAGAGCCGTCCCTGTCCCTGCTTTTAAGCATGGACGGCGTTATGGAAGCATGTCAAAGCCGCGACGATGATTTTTACTGGGAAAAACTCGAACCGATTTTCCGTTCCGCCATCACGCTGCTTAACAACGAGCGGGCAAGGGAAGGAGAGAACGCCAAAACCAATATACTTTCCTTTATGGACGCTCTTGAACAATCGCTTGAGACGATTGAGCGTTTCGCTCAGGAAGAAGACGACGCCTTGAAAGAGCGGTTGCGCGCGCGTTTTACAACTCATTTTACGGAGATAACCGGAGGCTATCCGGCGGACGCCGCGACCGCCGCCATAGAAAACCGGCTGTTCGTGGAAATTGCGGCGATGCTGGTCAAGCTCACCATTGCGGAAGAAATCTCCCGCCTTAAATCTCATTTTGCGGAATTTCGCGCGGAAACGAATCGGAACCCGCATCCAGGAAAAAAGCTCGACTTCCTGTGTCAGGAAATAAACCGCGAAATCAACACCATAGGCGCAAAAGCCTGCAAGCTTGAGGTGAGCCGGGAAGTTGTTTCCATGAAGGACGCGCTTGAAAACATCCGTGAGCAACTGCGGAACATAGAGTAGGCGGCTTTGGCGGCGAAACCGGCGGCGGAAAGCCGCTCGATGTGCATATCAATCAAAAACTTGTCTTTCTCTTACAAAAATCCGCGGCAGGCGGCAGGAGCCGCGCAAGCGCCCGCGCTTGTCAACGTCAGCGTTGACATCAGGATGGGCGAATACATCACGTTGCTTGGCGAAAACGGCTCCGGCAAGAGTACGCTCATATCGTGCGTCAACGGGTTGCTCGCGCCGCCGCCTGGCGCGATTGCCGTATTCACGCCTGAGGGCGTCCAACTGGACCCGGCTAACGAAGCGCACCTTGAGCGCATCCGCACCCTTGCCGGCATGACGTTGCAGAATCCCGATCTGCAAATCATCGGGGGCGCGGTGGAAGAAGACGTCGCTTTTGGACCGGAAAACCTCAACCTCTCTAAAGCGGAAATCCAATCGCGCGTCGCAAACGCCCTGCGGGCGGTGGGGCTTTTCCACCTCCGCGACCGTTCTCCGCATCTGCTTTCAGGCGGCGAGAAACAACGCCTCGCGCTCGCGGGCATACTCGCCCTTGACGCGAGAATCCTCATTTTTGACGAGCCTACGTCCATGCTCGATTCGCATTCCGCACAGACCATCCTCGCCCTCTTCGATACGCTCAATAGTCAAGGCAAGACCATTATTCATATCACCCACAACCACGACGAAGCCCTGCGCTCGCGGCGTTCCATCGTGTTGCGCGAAGGGAAGGTGGCGTTTGACGGCGTTCCTGAAGCGTGGGATGAGCTGGAAGAATGGAGATTGGAGCGTCCAAAAAAAAGCTCCGCCTTTTCCGGTTTCTCTGGCAATTCCCCTGATTCCCAGTCGCCGCCGGCGGCGCCGATAGCGGCGGCGCAATTTTTCTCGGCTTCCTATTACTATCCGCATCCCTCGTCTCATCCTATCACCGGCATACAGGGAGTCTCTGTGCGCATCCCCCGCAACAGTACGACGGCAGTCGTCGGCGCGAGCGGCTGCGGCAAGACCACCCTGCTCAAGCACATCAATGCGCTGCTCCTTCCCTCTTCCGGCGCTGTGTCCGTGCTGGGCGCGGACACGCTTGACAAGCGCGTCAATCTCCGCAGCCTGCGGTTTAAGGCGGCGCTTGCCATACAATCGCCGGAAAACGCGCTCTTTGAACCGTATGTCGCGGATGACGTGGCTTTCGGACCGGAAAACGCGGGACTTAAAGGCGCGAAGCTTGTCCAAAGGGTGAAAACCGCGATGGACGCGGCGGGGCTTCCGTTCACCCTCTTCGCTGATCGCGAGACAACATCCCTCTCCGGCGGCGAAAAACGCCGCGCGGCCATTGCCGGAGCGTTAGCTATGGACAGCGAAATCCTTTTGTTGGACGAGCCGCTCGCAGCCCTTGACAACAAGAACAAACGCCGCGTCATGAAGCTCATTTTTGAGCGGCAGGCAAAGGGCAAGACCCTTGTCGTTACAACGCACTCACTCGAAATGGCGGCGTGTTTTGACTATGTGGCCGTCATGGACAAGGGGCGGCTCGCCGCCTTTGGCCCGCCGGAAGCGGTGTTCGGCGAACTCTGGAATCCAGACTGGGGGCTTGTGGCGCCCACCATCCAGAACACGCGCCCCGCTCCGGCGCATTCAGCCCGCCGGCAACCTGACGCGCCGCTTGAGCCGCCCGCGCGCCCCAAACGGAGGCGCAAAGCCGGGAAACCGTTCTTCAGAACCGCCTTTTTGGGGCGTTTTCTTGACATAGATTCACCCTTGCGGAATCTCAATCCCCTCGTGAAAATGACGCTGCTTTTTGCGGCCGGAACTATTTCCATCGCCGGACCCATATACGCGCCGCCTGTTGTGCTGCTCATTGTACTTTTAAGCGGGAAATTGTTGGGCAAAATCTCATGCAAAACCCTGCTTCGGAGCGCAGCCGCCGTCCTGCCCTTCCTGCTTGCATTTGTTTTCTTGCAAACCGCATTTTTACGGGGGAATGACTCCAGCCCAATATTGTTTCAACCTTTTCAAACCGGCTTTCTCTCGTTTTTCTCGATTACATCCGCCGAACTTCACCGCTCGCTTGCGTTTGTATGCCGTATCACATCGCTCACAGCGACGCTCTCCCTCTATCTCGCCGCAACCCCCTTGAGGGAAACAATGTCGGCGATCAACACGCTGCTCGCTCCGCTGTCCCGGCTTGGGCTTCCGGCGCGGGACATCGCCATGATGGTCGGCGTAAGCATCCGCTTCGTCCCCCTTCTCACCGAGGAGGCCGAGCGGATCCTTACGGCGCGCGTCTCGCGGGGCGGCAAACGCGGACTCCGAAGCGCACTCGCCCTGTTGGTTCCCCTCCTGCTCCTCAGCCTTGAGCGGGCTGAAACGCTGGCGAACGCCATGCTGCTGCGGCTTTACAAGACCGGCGCGTGACTCAAACCCTCTACCAAGCGTAACAGGCTGCCAGACGGTGGATGATGCTATGGAGCCGATGGTTTCCCTCTCCATGTCAATTTTCTTAAAAAAGCCCTTGCATATTTCTTCAAATGCCCAAAACGCGGATAGCAATGTCACCATTAACGCCCCCAGTACTTATGGGCATTGGGGTGACCGTGGTTTCAGTATATCCCATTTTAGCGGCAACGGGCCCAGTTATGCGCAATACGCCTTGACAAAAATATCAAAAAATATTAGGCTGTTCCAAAACTTCAGTTTTGGAACAGCTTCATACCCCTGGAGAAAATTGGATAAGCCACAAATGCTAAACCCATAAAGAATTAGCAATTTTCTCCAAAAGCCTGTTCCAAAACTAACCGAGTTTTGGAACAAGCTCATATAATAATCAAATCAACGCTGATTCAGAATTATGAAACACATGAAAAATGCGCTGGGGGTTTATCATGAGGAAATTTTGGCTTATATGTGTGGTTTTTTCTATTACAACATTATTTTCATGCATGACTATTAATTGGAAAAATCCATATCCGGATATGGAAACGATAACATATGATGATGGTAATGTTTATGAATTCAAAAACAATAAATCGGATGTTTTGATCATATTTATTGAAGGACAATCATGGTTGTCTGTGTTGGGATATAAATATAAGGATACGTGGCACACTCTTGGGTTTGGCTATTACATTATTCAATTTCTCCATGAAGAGTATAATATAATGATTCCTGAAAAATTTAACCGACAAATCGGTAAAGACTATGGTGGGGATCCGCAATCTAGAAAAATTTATGACTTAAATAATTTAGTGGAAAATTATTCCACAAAGATTAATGATTATTTAAGCAATAATTATTTTTCCTCAATTATTTTGGTTGGTCATTCGGAAGGGGCGGCTGTATTACCATTTGTTTATGAAACAATAACAGACAGAGAACGTATCAAGGGTTTGGTCGCCTTTTCGTATGGCGGTCTTTCAAGATATGAACAGATTAAAATATTAGCTGATTCAGAATTAAAAATGCCGGAATTCTTGCGGGAAACATGGCAAAATATAGACGAATACAAGCAGGATATCAATGCCCACGCCGATTCATTGGCTGAATTAGATGGCATATCTTATAGATGGTATAATAGTTTTCTGGATTATAAACCCTATGATCATTATATTAATATAACTATTCCTGTCTTGTTTATACATGGAGAAAAAGACATAAATGTACCCGTAGAATCAACGCGATATGTACAGGAAAATTTACCTGACAAACCATTTGATTATATATACATAGATGCGGCTCATGTATTTCCAAATAGAAAAACAATGATTTATATTAAAGAGGAAGGAATAAAATGGCTTAATAAGCTTTTATAAAAAAGGCGCTTCGCATAACAGCTCTACTTGCGCGCCCCAGCTTCGCTGGGGATGCCGCCAGTAGGCGGCTCGGCCTCCGCAATGGCTAGGTCATTCCGCTACGCGCGCCAACTTCGTTGGCGACATTCCCACCTCAGACTATATCGCAAAGGCAGGCGCCCAAAATGAGAACGGCGCCGAAGAGGGGCGTTGAACAGAATCATGTGAAACTGGCAAGTATAAATACTCGCGTTTCGCTCGACGAAATGAACCTCCCCGCCCTGAAGGGCGGGGAGGTTCATTATTCCGCAGCAAGCTGCGGAACACTGGGGTATGCGGAGTTGTTCTCCCGCATACGCAAAGATTTCACAGAGAAATCTTCGATATCGCGCAACTTGCCGCGCGGCAGTTCATTTTGTTTAACGCAAATAATCAGGTAGCGGGCGAAAGATGTGGAGCACTTGGTAAAGAGCGTGATAAAGTATGGTTAGTAAACGAATTATAGCGGGAAGGAACAGGCGAACAGCCTTTTTCGCCCACCACCAATAATCAAGTGAGCAAGCGCGCGCCGCGTTAAGTCAGATCCATGGCGTTGTACCTCCTCTCGGCAACACGCGCTTCGCGAGGGTAAACAGACGGAATACTTCGTTCTTTTGATAGGCTGTGAAGGGCAGCGTCTCCGTTCCCCAATAGAGCCTTTGCGCAAGCCCCCTGATGTCGAGCAGCCGGTAGTCGTAAAACTTACGCCGCAATCCCTCGCCCTCGCCGAGTTTGACGTAGGCGTACAGCGG
>JAIRLZ010000300.1 GCA_031259035.1 Treponema sp.
AATTCCATTTTGGTTTGGGCGGAATCAATGTACGAATCCGGAATAAAGCCTGAATACTCAAGCTCAAGCAAGGTTTCGTTTTCACTTTCATACTCCGCGTCCTCAAGCCGCCGCACGGCCTCGTCTAAAAGCCGCATATACATGTCGAAGCCCACCGAGTAGATGTCACCGCTCTGTTCCCTGCCTAAAAGATTGCCCGCGCCCCGTATTTCCATGTCTTTCATGGCGATTTTAAAGCCGGAGCCAAGCTCCGTAAAGTCAGAAATAGCTTGCAGGCGTTTCATGACGATTTCACTTGGCGATGTGTTTTTGGGATAGAACAGGTAGGCGTACGCAAGCCGGTCGGAACGCCCGACCCTGCCGCGCAGTTGGTAGAGCTGAGACACGCCGTATTTGTCCGCCCGATCTATGATGATGGTGTTCACATTCGGAATGTCGATGCCGTTTTCAATGATTGTGGTTGATACAAGCACATGAAAGCCTCCATGAATGAACCGGTGCATTACGTCTTCCAATTCATGCGCCTCCATCTGCCCATGAGCCGTATCGATCAGCATTTCCGGCGCGAGCCGTTCCAGATGTATCCGTACATCGCGTAAATCTTCTATTCTATTGTGGAGGAAAAACACCTGTCCGCCGCGTTTGACTTCGCGCCGGATTGTGTCAACTATCATCTCCTCGTTGTATTCGCCTATGACGGTCTCTATCGGCAGCCTGTTGCGGGGCGGCGTGGCGAGCAGGCTCATGTCCCGTATCTTGAGGAGGCTCATGTGCAGGGTGCGCGGGATGGGAGTCGCGGACAGCGTGAGGCAGTCAACGTTGGTCTTGAGCTCTTTGAGCTTCTCTTTGTCTTTAACCCCAAACCGCTGCTCCTCATCAACCACAATAAGCCCCAGACTTTTGAAAAGGACGTCTTTCTGAATGACGCGATGCGTGCCAACCAGAAGATCGATCCCGCCGTTTCCAACTTGTTCAAGAATTTCCCGCGCGTTTTTTCTGTCTATAAACCGCGAAAGCATGGCTATTTTCACCGGAAACCGGGAGAAACGCTCCCTGAAATTTTCAAAATGTTGTTCCACAAGCACGGTGGTTGGCGCGAGAAACACGACCTGCTTGCCCGCCATGATCGCCTTAAAGCAGGCGCGCACCGCGACTTCGGTCTTGCCGTAGCCCACGTCTCCGCATACGAGCCTGTCCATTGGCGCCGCGCTTTCCATATCCGCTTTGATCTCCTCAACGCACCGCAGTTGATCTTCGGTCTCGTCAAACGGAAAAGATGCTTCAAACATGGTCTGCCATTCGGTGTCCTGTGGAAACGCGAAGCCTACCGACGCCTTGCGCTTGGAGTACAGGTCGATAAGTTTTCGCGCCAGATCCTCGGCGGCTTTTTTTACGCGGTTTTTGCGGTTTTCCCATGACTTTGATCCGATGCTGTCGAGCCTCGGCGCATCGCCCTGATTCCCGATGTACCGCTGCACGAGATTCACCTGTTCAATCGGCACAAAAATTGTTTCCTCATCCGCATACTCTATCTTGATATAGTCCCGCTCATGTCCCAGCGCCCGGATTCGGTCGATGCCCTTGAAAAGCCCGATTCCATAGTTGATATGCACCACATAATCGCCGGGCGTGAGATCGACAAACGTGTCGATGGCAACGCTTCGCGCTGTTTTCAGCGAACGGGGCGGTTGCCTGCGGGAATATCCGGTGCGTCCAAAAATCTCGTTTTCCTGAACCAGCATAAACTTGCAGCCGCTCAGGGCGAACCCTGACGAGACGGGGAGGGTTATGACTTGAAGGGAGGACGGGGAGCGGCAGTTCGCGCCGCCGTCCCTCCCGCGCCGTTTCCCCTGTTCGGCCTTTTCCCCGCTTTTCGCGCCGCTTTTCGCGTCCGGCTCGTTCCCCACTATGCTCCGTATTCGGTCCGCCTGCACATCGCTTTCCGCGGCAATGGTTATTTCCCAGCCCTCCTTTCTAAGCGCGCCGAATTCTTCTTTCAAGTAATTGATGTTGCCGAAGAAACTCCGCGGCGGATCCGCTTCCGCGGAAAGGCGCGGCGCGGCATGGGACGCGGCGTCCTGTCCAAAGCTCTTCAAGCTCATGAATGATACGCCGCGTCTCACCTGTTTCTCAAGCGCGCTGAAATTAAGCAGGACACGTTCCGGCTTGGGAACCTCCCGTTCCCGTCTCGCCTTGAGATAAAAGCTCTCGTACTCCCGCGCAAGGCTCTCTTCCGCGTTGACAAGCCGTTCTTTGTCAAAGAAATACACGGCGCCGTCTTTTACATAGTCGAGAAGCGTGGCGGTTTTCCCAAAAGCAAGGGGAAAAAGCATTTCTTCACCGGCTACAGCGCGTTTTGCAAAGAGTTCTTCTATAATGGACGCGCCGCCGCCTGCAAACTCGTCGAACAACGCGAAATTGCCGCTTAAGACGTCGATGCGGTCGTCCGTCCAGATGACTTCTTTGAACGGGCGCACGGGCAATGACGCAACCTTCTCTCCGCCGCTCTGATCTTCCGGGTTGAATTTTTTGATGGATTCAATCACGTCAAAATCGAAAAGCGCGCGGTAGGCGGCGTCATCACCGGGCATAAACACATCCAGCACTTCGCCGCGCAACGCAAATTCCCCATGAGCTTGCACCTTCGGCGTCCGAATGTAGCCGCGCTCCACCAATTTTTCGGCGACCTCCATCGTGTTGATTTTCTCTCCGATTTTGAATGTCAGCGACAGGCTTCTAAGGTACTCAGGCGGCGGCGCCGGCGTAAGAAACGCCCGTTCCGGCGCGATAACGCACCCCGCTTGCCCTTCGGCCATTTCGGACAACACTTTCGTTCGTTCCCCGAACACGGGGGCAAAGGAAACAAGCGGCCTGTACGCGATGGATTCCCACCACGGCAGTATTGACGCTTTGACGCCCAGAGCGTCAAGATTTGCCGCCAGATCCACCGCGTCAAACTCTGTGGGAACGACAGCCAGCGCAGTTTGAGACAACGGCTCTTCTTCCAGAAACAGAGCGAGCAGAAAAGCTGGAAGAGCGCCCTCCGCCTTTTCTATTTCCAATGGGAAGAGCGTGTTTTTGTACGCCTTTATAATAGAAGAAACTTTGTCGGCTTCTTGTATTTTTTTCAGAATAGGGGGTATAGCCATAAAAACCTGCCGAAATTATAATGTTTTGACATTTTAAGAAAGCCTCCAATGTTATGGGCGTCTTTTGAAACAAGTTGTTGCAAGTAAGGAGATAGATGACAAAGGAAGACGCGCAGACGGCGCAAAGCGGCGCAGGCGGCTCTCAAATTGATGGTAGTATACTATTTTATGATAAAAAAATCTATTACGTACAGGACGCGCGCAACGCTCCCCGTAAATTTAAGTGAAAAAGCGAGTTTTGACCGCTTCTCCTCAAGCCTACAGGAGTCTTTTTTCATCGGAAATTTCAGTTTCCGTACTAACCGAGTCGTCTTGAAAAGGCTCAACCGCAACTACTTTTGGAGGCAAATTGAATGGCGCGTATTGACCCGTGCGCTTGATGCGTACAGCAAGGCTTTTGGAAGCGCCTTTTTACCTAGGTACAGATTGGCGCTATCATGTATATTATCCGTCGTTTTTGACGGATATGGGGAGTTTATGCGAAATTGGGGCTAAGAATTTTGTGAAAAAATCTTCAAAAAAACTTGACAAGGGAATATCGTATATGATATATTAAAATCATGGAATATGAAATCGAATTGTATGAAAAAGTGGACAATGAAGCGCCTGTCTTTG
>JAIRLZ010000048.1 GCA_031259035.1 Treponema sp.
GGCGAAAAAGGTGTGGACGTGGAACAAGGGGCCTACGTTAGGACTTGGATAGGCATAGTCGCGGAACATACGGTAATGCAGCGGATTTGTGATGGAGATGATCGCGTCAATGATCGGAATCAAGACTATAAACCGCATTATTTTTTTTGTTTTATGTACGTCACACCCCGTAATGTCAAGAAAAAACCACAACAGCGTATAGGGAAAGAAGCATACAAAGACCATGCGTATCGTGTGGAGAATCGGGAAATGCGGCGAGTTGCACCCGATCAGTGAAAGGCAGCCGCTGAAGAGGGTCCAAAAAAGCGTCGTAAAAGCCAGCGAAAAAAAACTCCCCATTTGTTGGTTGCGGTTGTCGCTGAACCAGATAAAATTGACAATATAAAGAATCACTGTACATAACGCGATGGCTATGAAAAAAAGCGCCAATTCAACGGTCATAATGCCGTAGTATAGCATTGCGCGGGTCTATTATACAACTACGAAACAACCATGCGCCGCGTCGGGCGCCTCTTGCGGCTTGAAAAAAATAAATTTGGTATTGACAGTTTGCATAAGTCATACTAGACTGTAAAAGGTTCGTGTTACGAACCGCTCGCAGAGGAGTGGGCTATTTTTATGTTCATTTTTTCTAAATAAGGAGAAAAAGATGAAAAAACTTTTATGGGTTCTATTGGCGGTACTGGTCGGCGCGTCAGCGTTTGCTGGTCCAGGCGCAGACGCAGGCGGGAAAGGCGCGAGCGCAGGCGAGGGGAAAATCATCGTCACCTTCGCGGGAACTGAAGCCGCCACCACCGGCCAAAGCCGGATGATGCAGGAAGTGGCTGACAAATTGAACGCCACAGGTCGTTTTCAGGCTGACGTGCAGGTCAACGGAGCGCTTTCCAATGACACCGACAACCTGGTGACCCAGGCGAGAACCGGCGTGCCGCTGGTGGTGCCTTCCGACCCCGGCAGGCTGGCGAGCCAATTCAATATTCCTGACCTCAACATCCTGATGGCTCCCTATGTGCTGACGGATATCAAGGCTTTGGATAAACTGCCCGACACGACCCTCTTTAAGGAATGGCAGGCCAAACTTGAAGCGCAAGGCGTCACCTTTGTTGCAAATATGTACAACGGCTTCCGCGACTTCTACACCACGACGCCAGTGAGCTCGGTCGCCGACCTCCAAGGCTTGAGGATCCGCGGTTTCGGCAACAACATCGGCAACGCCCTCGCCAAGTATCTGGGTTTTGCGAATATCGGCATACCATGGGGCGAAGTGCTTCCCGGCATCCAGCAGAAAACGCTGGACGGCTGTGAGGTTCAGGTTGCCACAGCTTATGGCGCTGCTATATATGAGGTCGCCAAGTATCTTGCTTCAACCAAGCACTATATGCTTCAGTCCTCCTTTGTGTGCTCGACCCAGTTGCTCAACAGCATGCCGGCCGCAGACAAGAAGCTGTTCCTTGACACCATCCGTGAAACCGCCCAGAAATACGGTCAGATTGTCGCGTTTGAAGAAGCCACCTTCTATCAGCAGATGAGAAGCAAGGGCGTCACCATCACCGAAGTGAGCCTGTCGGAATTCCAAGACGCCATCAACCCGCTCTACACCAACAACGATCTGGGCTTCTCCGCCGGTCTGAAAGACAGGCTGTTTAGAGAATTGGGCCTGTAAGCGCGCGTCCCAGCGTCTTGTATAGGCGTTATGGTTTAAAGAAGAGGAATGAGATGCGCATCCCATTCCTCTTTACTATTTTGGAGGTTTTATGCGGAAAATATATCGCGCCCTGTGCAAAGCCGAAGTGGTCATGTGCGGCGTCGGCTTCATATTTCTGGTGGCCTTTGTTTTTTTATCCGCCATTCTGCGTTTTTTCCGGATTTCCGTGTCGTGGAATATTGATTTGGCGATGTTTTTGCTCGCGTGGACGGCTTTCTTGGGCGCGGACATCGCATGGCGAAGCGGACAGCTTGTGGGCGTTGACCTCATAACCCGCCGTCTGCCCCGGAACGTACAAAAGATCATAGAAATACTGCTCTATTGCGTTGTCTTGAGCGCCTTGTCGCTCATCGTCGTTTTTGGAGTCCGGCTTGCGATCACCGAACGGCTGCGGACATATCAGTCCATACCGATTCCCTATTCTTTTATGACTATAAGCCTTGTGGTCGCCGGCCTGTCAATGATCTTTTCGACCATCCTTAAAATACGACGGCGCATTATAAATTTTAACAAGAAAGAAACGGCGGGAGGCGCGAAATGAGCTTATTGATCATTTGTTTCGTCCTTTTTTTAGTGATGGGTATGCCTATCGCCTTTGTTATCGGCATCGCGGGGTTCGCGTATTTCGCTTCCGTGCCGTATCTCAACTTCCAGACCGCCACTCAGATGATCATCTCCCAGAGCCAATCCTTCGCCTTTCTCGCGGTGCCTTTCTTCATCTTCGCGGGGAATCTGATGAACGTGTCCGGGATCACCAGCCGGCTCCTCAGCCTGGCGCGGCTCCTTACCCGGCGTATGTACGGCGGCACCGCTCAGATCAGCGTGGTGATGAGCACCCTCATGGGAGGGGTGTCGGGATCCGCCACCGCCGACGCGGCCATGGAAACCCGCATACTGGGTCCGGAAATGATGCGAATCGGCTATAGCAAGGGCTATATCTGCTCGGTGAACTGCGTCACGGCGCTTATCACCGCCACCATTCCTCCAAGTCTGGGGCTTATCATCTTCGGTTTTGTGGGAGAGGTTTCCATAGGCCGCCTCTTTGCCGCGGGGCTTATACCCGGAATCCTGATGATGCTTTTTTTAATGGCGACCACCTCCATCACATCCCGAATAAAAAGGTACGATCCTCCCAGGTCGGATGCGCCGAAACTCTCCATAAAAGAGCTTTTTGACAATCTCAAGGAGTCCATCTGGGCGCTCCTGTTCCCGATTATCCTGATTGTGGGAATCCGCTTTGGAGTGTTCACTCCTTCGGAATCCGGCGCGTTTGCGGTGGTGTATGCGCTCATCATCGGCAAATTTGTCTACAAGGAACTGAACTGGGAGAATTTCAGAGGCGCCCTGATCACCACTCTGAAGGACAACGGCGCCATCATGCTGATCATCGCCATGTCCGGTCCTTTCAGCTATGCCATCACTTGGGTAAAAGCGCCGGTGGTTTTGAGCAACCTGATCTTCGGCGTCACCCAAAACCCTCAAATCTTGGTACTCATTATGATTGGCTTTCTGTTCATCACCGGCATGTTCGTGGACAGCAACGTGAACTTCCTCCTTTTAACGCCGATTTTCCTGCCTATGGTAAAGAGCGTGGGCATCGACCCGGTTCACTTCGGCGTGCTTATGGCTACGGTGGTTACCCTGGGGGTGATGACCCCGCCCATTGGCTCCGCCCTGTACACGGTTTGCGGCATCATTGATTGTCCGGTGGAAGACTACACGAAAGAGAGTCTGCCATTCCTGGCCGCAGTGCTGCTGGAATTGGCGATTTTGGTGTTCCTCCCTGATCTGGCGCTGTTTATACCAAACATTATCTTTGGCGCCTGAGGTTCACGCCGGTTTTCCGTCTAAAATCCGCCATTTTCATATCCTCCTTCGCCGCAGCGGGGGAGGGCATGCGCGTTCTCAAAGCGCACGCTTTTTAATGCGCCTCGCCATCAAAATTTTACAAATACGAGGAGCCTTTCTCAAAACCAACCGGGTTTTGGGAAAGGCTCCGAGAATAAGAGGAGTAACGCCGGCGGCGGAAGTTTTAATGTGTGCCGGCGGCAGTGTGAAGATACGGATGCGGCGCCCGCATGAAGAAGGGCGTACAAAATCCACGGAAATTCCACGGAAAAAAATCCATGTCTCATTGCATAATAATCGGTTTCATAGTATGCTATCATAGTCTGCGGATGTCGGCCGTCCGTCCAATAAAGAGAGGCGAAACCGCTTGAATGGCTTAAAAATCTCAACGCGATTCTTGTGGAGGACGCTCAGACGTGGAATATCCTTGCGGCTGTGGCGAGCGGCTTGACGGCAAAGGAGGCCGCGTACAAAACGGACTATGAGGCGGTGAAGGGCGCTTGAGACGCGGCTCCGGTCAACGCCGATGAAAGGAGGTTTTTATGAACAGATCGATTTCAAAGTATTTTTGGTTCTTTGTAGGGCCAACGCTCGCCGCGTTTGCCATAGCGTTTGTCCTGCCCTTTCTGATGGGCATTGTTTTGTCATTCACACGATTTACCACCGTGCTTGACGCGCGGTGGGTTGGATTGAACAACTATGCGCTGGCGTTCTCCAATCCTGATTTTCTGAACGCGCTCGCTTTTTCAGCGCGTTTTACCGTAACCTCTGTGGTCTTCATCAATGCGCTCGCTTTTACCCTCGCGTTGTTCCTGACCCGCGGCTATAAGGGAACGAATGTGTTCCGCACCCTGATATTCATGCCGAATCTCATCGGAGGCATCGTGCTTGGCTACATCTGGCAGTTTATCATCAACGGGTACCTCAGCATATTCGGAGTTACCATCACCGTTGATCCCAAGTATGGATTTTGGAGCCTTGTGATCCTGAATTGTTGGCAATACGCCGGATACATGATGATCATCTTTATCGCGGGCATTCAGAACATACCGGAAGAACTCATGGAAGCGGCGGAAATCGACGGCGCCGGAAAGCTGACGACGTTGACGCGGATCACGATTCCGCTTATCATGCCGTCCATCACGATTACGATGTTTTTGTCAATCACCAACTCATTCAGAATGTTCGATCAAAACCTTTCGCTCACTGCCGGACTTCCGGCGAAGCGCACCGCTATGGTCGCCCTTGACATTTACAACACCTTCTACAGCCGCAACGGGTGGGAAGGGGTTGGGCAAGCGAAAGCCACCCTATTCTTCATCATGGTGGTGATCGTTTCGCTTGTTCAGCTTTCTATTACGAGGAAACGGGAGGTGGAAAATTGAATTCCTTGCAATCCTCAAAGAAAAACTCGCTTGGAAAACCGCTGGTTTTCGCGGTTCTGATAGTTGCGGCTTTGGTGTTCATCACTCCCATTCTGCTGATATTGATGAATTCGTTTAAGGGAAAACTTTTTATATCGGACGCCTCCTTCGCCTTTCCCGCCTCAGATTCCTTTGTCGGGCTTAACAACTACGCACAAGGCGTCGCCGCGACCGGCTTTCCTGTGGCGTTCTGCTGGTCGCTGTTTATCACGGTTTTCTCCGTGGCGATTATCGTGCTTTTTTCAAGCATGACCGGCTGGTACATAACGCGGCAAAACAGAGGGTTCAACAATATATTGTACTTCGCCTTTGTATTCGCCATGATAGTGCCGTTCCAGTTGGTGATGTTCCCGCTTACGAAGGTGGCGAATATATTTCACCTTGACAATCCGGCGGGGATTTTGGCGATTTACCTCGGCTTTGGAGCCGGACAGTCCGTGTTTCTGTTCTGCGGGTTTGTGAAGTCCATACCCATCGCGGTAGAGGAAGCGGCCACCATTGACGGATGCACGCCTATCAGCGCGTTTTTCAACATCGTGCTGCCCATGCTCTCGCCCATCGCCATTACAGTCGCCATCATAAACGCCATGTGGATTTGGAACGACTTTCTGCTTCCCTTCCTGCTTATCGGCTCGGAATACCGGACAATTCCGGTCGCGGTTCAGTACCTCCGCACCGGATACGGTTCAATTGACATGGGAAACATGATGGCGATCATCGTACTTGCGATTCTCCCGATAATCGCGTTCTATTTTTCATGCCAGAGGTACATTATTGAAGGCGTCACCGCCGGTTCGGTGAAGGGCTGATCCGCCATGCAAGAGGGCAAGCGCATGTTTGCGCGGGCGTCAGGCGTCCTGCTTGCGGTTTCCAGCCTGCCCTCGCCCTACGGCATCGGCAGTTTTGGCAAAACGGCGAAGGATTGGATCGATTTTCTTGAGCAAGCGGGGCAGAAGTGCTGGCAATTGCTCCCTCTTGGAGTCACAAGCTGGGGCGACAGCCCGTACATGAGTTTTTCAGCCTTTGCGATAAACCCGTACTACATTGATCTGGACGCCCTCTGCGAGCAGGGCTTGCTTGAAAAGCAGGAGATCGCGGCGCTGGACTGGGGGCGGAGTCCTGATGCGGCGGATTACGCGCTTTTGTACCGGAACAGGGAGATCGTCTTGTCCCGCGCTTTTTCCCGCGCCCGCCACGCGCTTGAGACAAACGCGGATTTTATGGATTTTTGCGAGAAAAACAGCTCATGGCTCAAAGATTTTTGCCTTTTCATGGCGCTAAAGAAACTGCATGGAGGCGTTTCATGGCTTGAATGGGAGCGGGAGGTACGCCTGCGGGACGCCGCCGCGCTTGAACGGCATGAGAGAGACATTGCCGAAGCGATGCAGTACAACGCTTTTTTACAGTTTCTGGCGTTCACCCAATGGAAGGACATAAAGAGCTACGCCAACAGCAAAAACATCTCGATTATCGGGGACATGCCTATCTACGTCGCCATTGACAGCGCCGATGTGTGGGCGAACGGCGATCTGTTTCAGCTTGACGAGGATCGTGTTCCCGTCCGGGTGGCGGGCTGTCCGCCGGACGCCTTCGCGCCAAAAGGACAGTTGTGGGGCAATCCGCTTTACAACTGGGAGAAGGCGGCTGAGACTGGTTTCGCGTGGTGGATATCCCGTATTAAGGAAAATGGCGCGTTGTACGATGTGGTGCGGATCGATCATTTTCGGGGTTTTGAAAGTTACTATTCGATCCCCTACGGCGCGCCGGACGCCTCAAATGGCGAATGGATGCCGGGGCCGGGATTGGCTTTTGTCAACGCCATTAATGGCGCCGTCATTAATGACGCCGCCATTAACAGGGCGTCGTCCGGCGCCGCTATTATCGCCGAAGACTTGGGCTATCGTACGCCGGAAGTGTCAGCCCTGCTCGCCGCTTCCGGCTATCCGGGCATGAAGGTGTTGCAATTCGCCTTTGACTCGCGGGAAAACAGCGGCTACATGCCCTACACCTATCCACGCAACTGCGTTGTCTACACGGGTACGCACGACAACACCACCACCCTCGACTGGTTTACAAGCGCGCGGACTGAGGACGTTGAGATTGCTAAAGATTATCTTGGCGTAGATAATCCTGTTGATGGCGTATGGGGATTTATCCGCGCCGCGCTTTCCAGCGTCGCCGACCTCGCGGTCATTCCCATGCAGGATTATCTCTGTCTGGGCGCGGAAGCCCGCATGAACACGCCTTCCATCCTTGGTGGAAACTGGCGGTGGCGTATGCCGCCTGACGCGCTGTACCGCGATGGATCCGGCGACGCGGCCGCGCTTGCCAAGAAGATCAGGCGGCTCGCCGAAGTGAACGGGAGATTGTGAACGCGGCTATGAACCGACGGCTGCGGCCGAACGCCGCGCCCTACCCTACCCCCCAAACGGTTCTATCAGCAAAGATTGTACCAAAGCGGGTTTACAAAATGAAAAAAGTATGAGGCTTTCCCAAAACTAACCCGAACACAGTTCGCGTTTTGGGAAAGGCTCTTCTATTTCAGATTAAAAGGCTTCAAAATCTTGTCCACTTCTATGGGTTTTCCATTGGCGTCATCCACGACAACTGTGGCGAAAACCCATCCTTCAATTCTCGCGGGATCGGCCCCGGCGGCAATGAACGGGTCGGGATTAAGAACAAAAACAATATCTTTGTCATTGGCGTCCATATCCTTGGCCCACTCAAACAGGTGTCCGCCGCCCGCGCTCACCCCATAATGATCCATCGCCATGTGGTAGCCAACACTGCTCCGTTTCAGCTTGACAATCTGTTCATACGAAGCAAGGGGCGTGGCTTCCCCCTGATACCGTAAACGCTCCTGTCCGAGTTTCGCGCCCACCATGATCTTGCCATCATAGCGGGTGAAATTTTCAGGGAGCTTGTCCGGGTCAAGTCCCGCCTCAATGAAGGGTGCGGCGTCGAATTCGAGCGCCACGTCATAGAGCGGGCTTTCCGCGTAATTTTTGCTCCAGATAAACCGGACGCCGCCATCCGGGGCTGTCAAAGACCAGCCGCCGTTCATTTCATCAAGCGTCACCGACTGGGGAATTTGACTCAACACCTTGCCAAAGGATTTCACTGAATCGGTTCCCACTACATCGAGTTTCCCGCAGGAAACCGCCGCCAGAATGGGCAGGGCAAAAAGCCCAACCCATGTGATTCGCTTTGTTTTCATTTCGCTTTGCTCCTATTTGTTGTCCCCGCCTTAAACCGCTTGAGCCGCAAGGCGTTGGTCAGCACCGACACCGAAGAAAGGCTCATGGCGGCGGCGGCGAAAATCGGGTTTAAGAGGGGACCGCCGAAAAGGTACAGTACGCCGGCGGCGATGGGGATGCCCAAGGTGTTGTAGCCAAAAGCCCAGAACAGATTTTGCTTGATGGTGCGGATCGTCCGCTTGCTCAAGTTGATGGCGGTTGGAACATCCGTCAAATCGCTCCTCATCAGCACAATGTCCGCGGACTCCATAGCCACATCCGTGCCGCTGCCAATGGCGATTCCTATATCCGCCTGGACAAGCGCCGGAGCGTCATTGATGCCGTCTCCCACCATGGCCACAAACCGCCGCTGACGCTTTTCTCCACGCGCGGACTCTCCCGATTCCTGCAACTTTCTCACCTCATTGGATTTGTCCTGGGGCAGCACTTCGGACAGCGCCCGGTCAATTCCCACCTGCTTGGCGATGGCCGCGGCGGTCTGCTTGTTGTCCCCGGTGATCATCGCCACCTCTATGCCCAGCCGGTGAAGCCGCCGCACCGCTTCGGCGCTGGTCTCCTTAACCGTGTCCGCCACGGCGATAACGCCCCGCAGGGCGCCCTCCACAGCGACGAACATGGGGGTCTTTCCCTCGCCGGCAAGACGCTCCGCCTGGGCGGCCGCGTCCAGGGGGGGGATGTTTTTTTCCGTCATCAGTTTTTCGTTGCCCAGCAATACTGTATTTCCCTGGATGCGCGCCTCTATGCCCCGGCCGGGAATTGCCTCAAAGGATTCCACCGGCAGAATTTCCAGGCCCTGTTCCTCCGCGGCCCGGACAATGGCCTCCCCCAGGGGATGTTCGCTGCCC
>JAIRLZ010000061.1 GCA_031259035.1 Treponema sp.
GCAACTTTGTCTGATAAGATTATCGTAATAGATAATGGTGAAATAGTTGAAATAGGCGCGCACAATCAGCTATTAAAAAATAATGGAAAGTATGCGGAATTGTATAACGCTACTACTAAGAATTATAAGATTGAGCAAGATAGGCAATAGGTGGAAGGTTGTGTATAATGCCGATAAAGGATTATATAGATAGCAATGATTTTTACGATCTAAGTATTGGAAATGATACGAAACCAAACAAAAAGCATACTCAAAACGCTGTGAACATCAACGCTTGCTTGATCGCCGAGTCAAAGGTTATTTTGATTCATCTGGACAAGTCATTTAAAATGGGAACTATCGGAGTTGCGGAAGGCGAAAAAATCACATCAGCTTTTGAATACGCGACAAAGTGGAAATTGCCTGTTATTGCTATAGGTGCGTCTGGAGGTATTCGTGTCAACGAGGGAACTTTAGCTCTGATGCAAATGGCAAAGATGTCAGCCGCCGTGAAACAACATAGTGATAAAAGGTTGCTGTATATATCTGTTGTCGCCAACCCCACATTAGGTGGTGCGAGCGCAGGTTTTGTGTCATTGGCAGATATTATTATCGCTGAGAAAAATGCAATATACGGCTTTTCCGGGATAAGAATTATTGAAAATACCACACACGAGCGGTTGCCGGATGATTTTCAGACCGCTCAGTATGCGAGAAAACATGGGATGGTGGATATTGTTGCGGATAGGTTTGAGATAAAACAAATTATATCAAACCTGTTGCAATTACATAGGAGATAGTGTCAGTTTATGAGTTATTCAATTGCTGAACAGCTGAATATATTGAAAAATCCTGATCGCCCCAATGCAAAGGTGTATATTGATTGTATCTTTACAGATTTTATAGAGCTTAGTGGCGACAGATTGTTTGGCGACGATCCCTCAATTATCGGGGGAGTAGTTTTCATTGACAGAAATCCAGTCTCAATTATTGCTCAGTTGAGAGGAAGAAATATTGAAGAACATGTCAAATACAATTTCTCTATGACACATCCCGAAGGATTCAGAAAATCTTTACGATTAATGAAACAAGCAGAAAAATTTTATAGACCGATTATTTGTTTTGTGGATACAATCGGCGCTTTTCCCGGTAAACACGCGGAAGAATGTGGACAAGCCGCTGCCATTGCAAACAATCTAATGGAAATGATGTGCTTAGAGGTTCTTTATAATCGAGTATTCCCGACAGCACGATATGCGTGCAGCCGGCGTCAATGCATCCCCGCATGCAGTCGCGCAGTGCGCGGGGCCGCTCGAAAATTTCTTTAAGCATGAAATGCGGATAACCGCCTTTTTCCAACTGGCCCAAGCTGATTTCCAACTGAATGATTTCACGAGTCTTTTCTATAATTGCCGATAGTAACGATTTTCGGCCCTTCGTGGCGGCAGACGATGGCGATTTCTTCCAGATATATCACTTTGTTAGTGTATCCGATTATCGGCGATGCGTCGGAAGCGATAAAAAACTCATCCTAGCCGACGCCAAGCGCCAGCGGACTGCTTTTACGCGCCGCGATAAGCCGGTTAGGTTGTCTTTTTTCCATGACCGCGATAGTGTGCGCCCCGATCACCTGTCCCAACGCCAGTTGTACGGCGGCGCATAAGGGCTTGTCCCTAAATAATTTTCCCTGGGCGTCGATATAAAACCAGAAGGGGACCAATGAAACAACAACACTCATGGGAAATAACCGATGCGTTCTGGGAAGCCGCCAAGCCGTTAATACCGAAAAGAGGGCGAGATCCCGCCAGAGAATATCGCCGAAAACCCGGAGGAGGCCGCCCCCTATGGACTCCCGCGGCGTACTTGAAGCGATTTTCCACGTCCTCCGCACTGGAATCCAATGGAAGGCAATGCCCAAAGACTTTGGAGCCGCGATCTCCATCCACCGGTATTTCCGGTTCTGGCGCGAACAGGGGTTCTTCAAGGACATGTGGATTGCCGGACTGGAAAACTATGATGAAGCCGACGGCATCGACTGGTGGACGGGGCGGGAGCGCCGCTGGCGCTGGCGATAACCGGAGCCAACCGCCGCGATGCATCCCAGCTTGAAGCGGAGCCGGATTCTTTTCAAGTTGAACGGCCTGATATATTTGAAACTCCCCGGCATGTATGTCTTGAGAAGGGGTATAGCGGGGAGCCGGCCTGAGAGATTGTTGTGTTGCGCGGGTTCATTATGTATAAGGGCAAGCTTTTTCGATTCGGAGCAATGCGGATGAGCGTTGATATTATTTAGTTCGCCGTGAGTGGCCCAGCGTGTATGAACGATTCCGGTTGCGCCGGAAACGTCATGATTTTTACAAAACGCTTCGAGTTCCGACACGCGGCCTTTGGTTTTGTATATAGAGGCTGTTTCAAAACTGACGCCATAAGGCGCGTTTTGGAACAGCTTCTATATTCATTTGCCATCGCTGCCGGTCAGGGCGACGTCCGCGCTGTCGTATCCGCGCTATTCAAGATGATACAAGCCTGCCATCAAAAAGGGAAATGCGTCCCGGTATCCTATGTAACCTACTATTCCGTACATATTAAAGCATCCTTTTCCGCCTGCGCCTCAATCTCAAAACGGCGCTTGGCGCTTCGTTTTTCACCGCCCATGTCCTTGGCAATGACAACTCCATTTGAAAACAAATATATGTCTTTCACAACTGCTTGTCAAACTGTCGCGGCGCCGCTGAAATTCGGCGCGGACGGGTGAGGGACAGACCTTCCCGTCCGCCGCCCGCCTTCTTCATCCCCACCCTAAAACTCAAAAGCAAAATCCGGATCGGCTCCAAAGAAATCAAAGTCCGCGGCGAGCCGCAAAGCCCGTTCCAACGGGCCGCCGAATCGCCAGACTTCCGCAAGCCCGCGCTTGGTCAGCGGTCCGACCAAACAAACCGCATTCAGGCGTGGATCGGGTTTCGGCGGCATTTTCTAAATGAGGCGTTTCGGCTGTTTCTTGCGCGCTGCAAGGCGCGTCGTGGAAACTCCCCTTCAGGACGGTTCATCGCCCGCCCCCGCCTTCTTGAGAAAGCGGCGCATACACCCGATCCTGGCAACCGGTCTTGCCCGCCGCGCCCGCGCCGCCGTCCAGCAGTGAAAAAATGAACGCGCGCGGCTCTTTTCTTTTAAAAACTATTCAAAAAAATGCTTATACATAGAAATATCTCTTGCAAAAAATATCGTTTTCCTGTATGGTATGGTTGCGGAGGTGGTATGATACAGTTAAACAATGTTTGCAAGTCATTTGGTCATTTGGAAGTTTTGAAAGATATCAACATACATGTCCGTGAAGGCGAGAAGGTGACGATAATCGGGCCTTCGGGTTCGGGCAAGAGCACCCTTATCCGCTGTATAAACGGGCTTGAAGAGCCGACAAACGGGGAAGTGTTTATCAACGGCGAGCGGCTGTTGCACCGCAACAGAACCATGATGGTGCGGATGTACTGCGCCATGGTGTTTCAGCAGTTCAATTTGTATCCGCACAAGACCGTCTTGCAAAATATTACGCTCGCCCCTATCAAACTGCAAAAAAAGACCAAGGCGGAAGCCGAAGAGATCGCGTACCATTATCTTGACGTTGTAGGCTTGCGGGACAAAGCGCGCGCCTACCCATCCATGCTGTCGGGCGGACAGCAGCAGCGCATAGCCATCGCCCGCGCGCTTGCCACGCGGCAGAAAATATTGCTCTTTGACGAACCGACTTCGGCGCTTGATCCGGAAATGGTGCAGGAAGTGCTTGACGTCATCATCAAGCTGTCCCATGAGTCAATAACAATGGTTGTCGTCACCCATGAAATGGGCTTTGCCCGCCAGGCGGCGGATCGGGTGCTTTTTTTAGACAAAGGGCTTTTGGTTGAGGAAGCGCCGCCCGAAGAGTTTTTTGAGAATCCAAAAAATGAACGCACTCGCGCGTTCTTGAGTAAAATTTTACGTTAGGAGGAATGGAATGAAAGCAGTGAAAATCACCTTTTGTACGGCTTTGATTCTCATGGCTGTCACCGGAGCAGTATTTGCCGGCCCCAACGCTGAAGGGATTGCGAAAATTCAAAAAGCAGGCGTTCTCAAAGTTGGAGTGAAATCCGATGTGCCGAAATTTGGGTTGCTCAATACCGACACCAACCAATATGAAGGGATGGAGATCGAACTTGCCGGACTTATCGCCAAAG
Source organism: Treponema sp. (assembly GCA_031259035.1). GTDB lineage: Bacteria > Spirochaetota > Spirochaetia > Treponematales > Breznakiellaceae > JAIRKH01. Next base: position 4,188 of record JAIRLZ010000061.1, read on the forward strand.
AAATCCTGGGCGATGCGAAGAAAGTGGCGTTTACGCCGGTAACCGCGAAAACCCGCGGACCCCTGCTTGACAATGGGGACGTCGATCTGGTCATAGCGACCTTTACCATTACCGAAGAAAGAAAACTTACCTACAATTTTTCCTCTTCCTACTATACCGACGCGGTTGGTCTTTTGGTAAAAAAAGCGTCCGGTTTCACCGGGCTTAAAGACATGGATGGAAAAACCATCGGCGTCGCCCAATCCGCCACAAGCCGCGCCGCCATTCAGCAAGCGGCTGACGATCTCGGCGTCACCGTCAGCTTTATGGAGTTCGCCACCTACCCGGAAATCAAAGCCGCGCTTGACTCAGGACGTGTGGATGTGTTCTCGGTGGACAAGTCCATTCTGAACGGCTACCTTGACAACGAGTGTGAGATTTTGCCGGACGCTTTCTCCCCGCAGGAGTACGGCGTAACAAGCAAACTCTCCAACAAGGAGTTGGCGGCTTATATTGACGGGCTTATTCAGAAATGGCTTAACGACGGCGTTATCGCCGGACTCATCAAGAAGTACGATCTTTGAGCAAGGTGAAAACAACCGGCGGCGCATGGCGGCGCCGGTTTGATCTACGGCGGGGAGCATACTAGATGGGTGGACCTTTTGCGTTATGGCGCTGGGCGCGGTTGTTTTCCGATTTCCCGGTTTTTCTCGAAGGCTTTATAGTAACCATCATGGTTTCTATTTCCGCCCTGCTCCTTGCCCTTGCGCTCGGCATTATTTTTGGGCTTTTTTCAACCTCTTCCAAGGCGCCTTTGAAAACCATAGCGCGTGTATATGTTGAATTTTTTCAAAACACGCCGCTGGTCATTCAGGTTTTCTTTGTATATAACGCCCTCCCCTATGTCGGGATTATGCTTGACGTGTTCAGCATCGGGGCGCTGTGCGTTGGAATTTACCACGGCGCCTATGTCGCCGAAGTGATACGCGCCGGAATCACGTCCATTCCAAAAGGGCAGACCGAAGCGGCGCGTTCACAGGGCTTTTCCTATATTCAGTCCATGTGGTGGATAATCCTGCCCCAGACCGTCACCATTGTTTTGCCGCCGCTCGCCAATCAAGCGGTGAACCTCATCAAAAACACCTCGGTGCTGGCGCTCATCGCCGGAGGCGATCTGATGTACCGCGCGGACTCGTGGGCGTCAAACGGCACGTTGAGCTACGGTCCCGCGTATGTGGCGACCGGGTTGCTGTATTTCCTGCTCTGCTTTCCGCTTGTCTCGTGGGCGCGGCGGCATGAGGTTAAACTCAAGAGCCGCGACACTATCGTTCATCCCCCGGAAAATAAGGAAGAAAGCGCATGAGTATTCAGGTTTTTGCGGATATTTTTACCCCCGGCAACATTCTCTTTATACTCGCCGGTCTGAGAACCACCTTGCTTATCTCGGTGACCACCGTATGCGTAAGCGTCATTCTGGGAAGCGGGCTGGCTTTATTGCGGAACTATGAAAAGCGGATATTTGGAAGGATCGCTTCTATTTATATTGAAATTTTCCGCAGTACGCCGCTCCTCCTGTGGATTCTTGTGTGCATATTCATGCTGCCCATCGGAAATTACCTTATCCGCGGCGGCATAGGGCTTACTCTATACACCTCGTCCGTTATTGCGGAAATCGTGCGCGGAGGGCTTAACTCCATAGACAAGGGACAGTTTGAGGCTGCGCGTTCTCAGGGGTTCAACTTTATCCAGACATTGGCTTACATCATTCTGCCCCAGTGTTTCGAGCGGATCGTGCCGTCCCTTATGAGCCAGATCATCACGACCATAAAGGACACCTCGTTTTTCGCCCAGTTCGCCATTGCGGAATTCTTCTTTAACGCGAAAAATCTTATGGGCGCCATTTCCAAAAGCGCGGTGGTCAGCACCGCTCACATTTTTGTGCTGTACTGTTTCATCGCCTTGGTGTATTTTGCGATCAACTTTTCCCTTTCCTGCATCGTGCGCAAGCTGTCCAAAGACAAGGAGCGGAATTTGGACGCATTGCTGGAATAGAGGGCGGCGCGGTGGGCGGCGCGATACCCGCGCCCTAAAAGCGGCCGCAAGCTTGTTTGCGCGCTCTGCGGCGCGGACTGCGCTCGGACACGCGCCCTTGCCTTTTATCTGAAACGGCGCTATAATCATGGCGTGAAAAAAGACATTATACTTGCGGGAGTGGGAGGGCAGGGCGTGCTCTCCATAGCCGCTATCATCGCAAACGCCGCAGTGCGGACCGGGTTGTCGGTTCGGCAGTCCGAAGTGCATGGCATGTCCCAACGAGGGGGCGCGGTTCTCGCGCATCTCCGCGTCGCGGACGCCGTTATTGCGAGCGATCTTGTGCCGCAGGGCGCGGCGGACCTCATCGTCTCCATGGAGCCGCTGGAGAGCCTCCGGTACGCCGCGTGGCTTGCGCCGGACGGGGCGTTGGTGACCGCCGGGGATCCGTTTGTGAATATAGACGATTACCCTGAAATCGGCGCTATTTTTGAGGTTATACGGCGTTTTCCGAAGCGCCGCATCGTCAACGCGGCGAGCCTCGCGCAAGAGGCAGGGTTGCCCAGGGCTGTGAACATGGTCATGGCGGGTGCGGCGGCTCCGTTCCTGCCGCTCCCTGTCGGGGCGCTTGAGGCCGCCATTGAGGAACTGTTCGCGGCGAAAGACTGCGCCGTGATTGAGGCGAACAAAAAGGCGTTTAATCTGGGAAAGGACGCGGCGGAATGACGGCATATCAGTACTGGAATCCCGGCGTGGAAACCATGAGCCGAAGCGATCTCGAAGCGTTTCAGCTTGAAAAGCTGAAATGGTCCGTGAACAATGCGCTCCGAACCCCATTTTACGCAAAAAGACTCAAAGAGGCGGGCGTTGATTCGCCTGATGTCGTCAAGACGCTTGACGATCTGCGCCGGATTCCGTTCACCACCAAGCATGATCTGAGGGACGGTTTCCCTTACGGCTTTTTGAGCGTTTCAAAAGACGAAATTGTCCGCCTCCACGCAAGCAGCGGGACGACCGGCGCGCCCACAACAATATACTTTAACAAGGAAGATATAGCCCGCTGGACGGCCTTCGTGGCCCGCTCCATTTACGCGACCGGCTGCAATAAAACCGATGTGTTTCAGAACATGATTACGTACGGTCTTTTTACCGGCGGACTTGGTTTTCACGCCGGCGGCGAAGAGGTTGGTATGCTGGTGATCCCGTCCGGCGCGGGCAATACGGCGCGGCAGTTCCGGCTTATGCAGGATTTTGGGACAACGGTGGTTCATGCCACGCCAAGTTTCCTCCTCCACGTTGAGTCCAAGATGCGGGAAGAAGGCGTCAAGCGGGAGAGTCTCAAGCTGAGAAAGGCGTTTGCCGGCGCGGAGCCGTACTCCGAGGACACGAGGAAGCGTATTGAGACGCTGCTCAAGATCGATGTGTACAATTCCTATGGGCTTTCCGAGATGAACGGTCCTGGCGTCGCCTTTGAGTGTCAATGCAAAAACGGGTTGCATCTGTGGGAAGACGGCTACATTGGGGAAATCATCAATCCCGACACGCTGGAGCCGGTGAGAGAAGGCGAAACCGGCGAGCTTGTACTTACCTGTTTGTGCCGCGAAGCCACGCCTATTCTGCGCTACCGCACGCGGGACCTGAGCGGTTTCTACACCGAGCCGTGCGCGTGCGGCAGAACGCACCGGAGGCTGCGCCGCATCACGGGGCGCACCGACGACATGCTCATCATCAACGGGGTGAACCTTTTCCCAAGCCAGATCGAAGAGGTTGTCATGTCGATGAAGGAAGTCGGAAACAATTACCTGATTGTGGTGGAAAAAGACGGCGCCTTGGACAGGCTTACGGTGCGGATCGAAGTGGGCGCCGCTGTCTTCACGGACGACGCGAGGGTTCTCAATGCGCTCAAAGAGAAAATACGGAAAACCTTGCAGGCGTCCATCACCATTAACCCCAAGGTGGAACTGCATGAACGCGACAGCCTGCCTGTTTCCGAGGGCAAGGCGAAGCGTGTCTATGATAATAGACCCAAGGATGCATAATAATTCCGCTGCAATCCAAAGAGGGGGTTCAGTCGCCCATGCCAGACGGCTGAACCTTACGGCAAAGGAAACAAGCGTTGAGCGCATAGGGAAAAGTATTTAAAGTAGAGCCTGTTCCAAAACGCGAACTGCGTTTGCGAACACGAGTTCGGGTTAGTTTTGGAACAGCCTAAGTTCTCTATTAGAAAAGGAGTGTTTTCAAAACTCCCAGATAATGTGAACACGCTCTCACACACGAGCGAGTGCGCGCCTAAGCCGCTTCAGTTAGCGGCGTGTGGCTTTTCACTGGTGGTGATTTCTTCAACAAGGGCGGCAAACTCCGCGCGTTCCTCCTCTGAAAGCACGTCTTTGGCGTATAGCGCCCGCTCAAACAGGTCCCCGCAGCGAATGATGGGGAGGCGAAGCTGGGGGAACAGCGGCGCGGCGGCGTCGGCGAGTATCGAGCAGTATTCGCCGGGGGCGCGTGAGGGCTTCCAGCTTACCTGACAGGTTTCGCTGCCCCAGACAATAAGGCGGACGAAAAGCCCAACACTGCGTTTCATGTCGCGGCGCTTGGCTGCGGAATAGCCTTCAAGCAGGCTCGTTTCCAGGCGACGGATCGCCTCAGCGTTGGTTTTGGCGAGGCGGACGCCCGCATCATGCCGGAGCGAGGTGATGAACGACGCAACAGCGGCTTTCATGGTACTGAGCCACTCCGCCAAAAGCCGCCTAAGGCGCTTGAGAAACGGCGCGTCACTGGCGCTGCGTGTCAAAAGCGGCTTCACCATGAACCACAGGAAGCCAATGATAAGCAAAGCGAGCGCGGCATACTGGATGTAGTCCCAGAAGGGGGAGGCTTTGTAGTCCTCGTCAAGCATCAGTTCTTCCGGCAGTCTGAAGCCGCCCATATCCATGTTAGGTACACCAAGCTCAAGCGGTTCTGAGGGACGCTCGACCCGGGTCGCTTTGGGGAAAAGGCTCAGGAGCCATGCGAAAAAGCCAATGATAAGCGAAAAGGGCAGTATGCTCGTGTTCGAGGCAAGGATCGCGCCGAGAAGGGCAATGGCGCAGGTAAACAAAAGCATAGCGAAGAAGCGTTTAGAGCGCTGCGGCGCGGAAAGACTCAGACCCTCGCCAGCGTAGTATTGCTCCTGATTGAAAACGCCAAACATGGCAAAGATAAAAGCGGTACTTATCACCAGGATAATGAGAAACACGAACAGCGGGATAGGAACCCGAATCCTCAGCGCCGCGCATACACAGCTTAGTATCAGGATGAAGACAAGCTGAACCGTGTGTATCAGGCGGTACTTCCGCATCACGCGGTTAGTGGAGACCATCATGTCTTCGTCCTCATGGATGATCTGCTGGAGCTGTTCCCCGTCATACGTTTCGGTATAGCGCTCAAAGGTTTCCCGCGCCGCGAACACGCGCCTGATGATGATGACCTGTATCCAGACATACAAGGCGCAGAGGGCGGAAAGCAGGTTGCTGATGCCGGGGAAGAAGCGTTCCGAAAAGGGCTTGTCAAACCTGAAGGGCGAGGAAAAGAGATACGCCAACGCTACCATGACAATAGCGCCGCGAATGTCTCCGGCGGAATGACTGCTCTTGTCGTGTTTCACAAACGCGATATACGCGGAAGCAACTAGGGCGCTGATGAGGCTCGCTATGGCAATCGGCAAGTAGGGCATGGCAAAGGCGGGAAGCCACTTGCTGATGAGGCGCTCAATGAGCAGTAGGGCGCAGATCAGCACTGAAAAAGGCATATAGAAGGAGATAGCTGTATAAACCGCGCTGGACAGACCAAAGGAGGGGATGTTCTGTTCACTGGTGTCAGACGATTTCATAACCACTTTCCTTTATCTGATAACGCCGTGAATTCCCCGGTACCAGGGACGGCATAGTCTTTTCGTCAATGATGAGGTACTCCAGCGACAGGTGATAGCGCTTGAGGGTGTTAAGCCCGCGATACGCCTCGTCGCCCAAGTCCGGTCCCACATAGAGCAGCCGCGTCCCGTAGGGCAGATACTTCCCGCGCTCAAGAAGCAGAGCGGCGGCGGACACGCCGGATTCAGCGGATGGTTCCGGCGAGCCGTGTTTCACTGCCGCGAGCCGCTCAAGAATGGGAACCAGCGTGAAGGCGGAGGGCGCGATGATCGAGGTGGACTGCGGCGAGTAGATAGTGATACCCAAAGCCTGCCGTTGCCGCGCCGCCATCAGACAGAGCGCCGCCGCAACCTCAATGGCGCGTTCCATATACAGGTCGCGCTTACGCAGACCATAGTCCAAACGCGCCAGATTAAGGAAGATAAACACGGGGAACGAGATGGTTGCCTCATACTCGTTTACCATGAGCCCGCTGCCCTCGGCGCCGCGCGCTGCGCCCACGCGGGCGCTGGCTTTCCAGTTGATGCGCCGCGGCTCGTCGCCAATGTGATAGGGTCGGAGGGAGCGGCAGCGGGTGAGGTCTTCGTAGAGCGTGTTCG
>JAIRLZ010000066.1 GCA_031259035.1 Treponema sp.
GAAGCTGGCGCAGACCGGCGACACCATAGGGAGCGAGGGCTTTCCCGTCATACTGGAGCGTATGCAGTTCCCTGAGCCGGTTATATCCGTTTCCATTGAGCCAAAAACCATGTCGGAGCAGGACAAACTCAAGGAGGCGCTTGCCCTTTTGTCAAAAGAAGATCCCACCTTCACCACCAAGGAGAACGAGGAGACCGGACAACTCATCATTTCCGGCATGGGGGAATTGCACCTTGACGTGTTGACGACCCGTCTTGTCAAGGACTACAAGGTCGCGGCGCGAGTCGGCGCTCCACAGGTAACCTACCGCGAATCCGTGAGCGCGGTTGTTGAAAAACAGGAACGCTTTTCCCGTGTTGTCGCCGGCAAGGAAAACGCGGCCGTCGTAACCCTCCGCGTAGAGCCGCGTCCGCGCGGAACCGGCTGCCGGTTTGCCAACGCGGTTGAAAGCAAGGACGCGAGGCATATTCCCGATGAAATATTCGCCGCGGTCGAGCGGGCGGTCACTGTGGCCTTTGGGTCGGGAATAGCGTTGGGCTACCCGTGCATTGACATCGGGGCGACGCTCACGGCGCTTGAGTACTCCGAGCTTACCGGCTCCATATTCGCCTATGAAGCCGCCGCAAGCCTGTGTTTTGACGCGGCCTGCGCCGCCGCTTCGCCCATCCTTCTGGAACCCATCATGGCGGTTGACATCATGTCGCCCAAAGAATTCGTCGGCGAGTCCATGAGTCTTGTCACTCAATGCGGGGGGCAGGTGCTGCATATGGAGTCCAAAGCTGGCGCCGATGAGATCAAGGCGTTGGCGCCGATGGCGAAGATGTTCGGCTTTATGACGAGCCTCCGCTCCATAAGCCAGGGACGCGCCACGTTCACGATGGTGTTTTCCCATTTTGACGAGAAGAAGAAATGACAGGCGCCCGCCCAACGCCGCGCCGTATAGATACGCATGGTACGAATTGCTGGATTTATGTCCCGGCGGACGGCTCTGAAACCGGTGTGAGTGCGGAAATCGCTGCGGAAACCGCTGCGGAAATCGCTGCGGAAACCGCCGTCTCGCGTGGAGCGGGCGGATCACACGGGGCGCGGAAGCCGTGTTTTCTTATTGATCCGGGCGCCTGCCCCGATGATATCATCAGGAATGTGGAGAGGCTGAATCTGTATCCAACGCATATCCTGCTTACCCACGGACACTTTGATCATATCGGCGCGTTGCCGGATGTCGCGGCGTATTACGGCAATCAGGGAATACAAACGATTGCCATACACGAAGCGGACGCGCTCTACCTTGGAAAGGACTCGCGTGACGCGCACCGGCGTTGCTGGTCTGCGGCCGCGGGAAACGCGGATTATATTGAAGCGCACTGGAAACCCCAGCCCGATCCTACGCTTCCGCTGCGAGACGGGGATCGCGTCGGATCGCTGCGGATACTGCATGTCCCCGGCCATACGCCGGGTTCCGCGGCGTTTTTTGATGAAGAAGCGCGCGTTCTCTTTTCAGGGGATTGCCTGTTCAAGAACGCAATCGGGCGGACGGATCTGCCGGGTGGAGACGCCCGGTTGATACGGGACAGTTTGAACCGGCTGTTTGCGCTTGGCGATGATATAATGGTGTATCCGGGACATGGCGGGACAACGGTGATAGGCGCGGAACGCCGTTTCTATGGCGGGGCTTTTCCTGGCGATCTATAAGCGGGCGTCCGCGCCGGCGGCGCTTTCCATACCCCTTCCTCCATTCTCCTATACTTTGCCGCCGGCGCCTTGTATTTTTGTTCCTTATATACTATTATACCGTAATCGTTTCCCAAAGGCCGCCGTTTCGCGCGTTTTGGGGAAGCCGCAAAACAAAAAGTTTGCTTTAGGAGGACTTTCATGTTACGACAAATAACTATTGGCATGAGGATAATTGTGATTATCGTTGTCATGTCATTGGCTATAATTGGGCTTGCCATTATTCTTTTCTTTACAACCCAAAATATAAAACAAATAGGGCTTAATGACGCTGAAGAGGCCATGCTGAACGGCCAACGGGAAAAAATCAAACTGGGGACTCAGACGATGGCGTTTGCCCTCAGCAAAGCGCTGGCAGGGACAACCGATCCTCAGGAACAGCATGATATAATAAACGCCTATATTAAAGACTTCCGGTTTGAAGACGACAACTCCGGCTATTACTATACCTACAAGGGGACCGTTATCTTTATGCACCCAACCTTGCCTCAACGGGAAGGCGAGGATCTGGGGCAGACTGCCGACGCCGACGGCGTATACTATGTACGGCAGCTCTATGAAAACGCCCGGCAGGGCGGCGGTTTCGTTTCGTTCATTTTTCCCAAACCGGGACCCAACGGCAATATGGAGAACGCCCCGAAAATCGCGTATGTGGAGTATATTCCCGGCACGGACATCTGGATATCTAGCGGGATATACGTGGACAATGTTGAGGCCGCCAAGATTGAAATGGAAAAGAAGATAAACGGGGAATACATGCATGTGCTGCTTATTGTTATCGGAGGTGTCATAGCCTTTGTCGCGGTGATTATGACACCCTTCAGCATAGGCATATTCCGCTCTATAACCAGACCGCTCAAGGAAACGGTTAAAGCCGCCGAGCGGCTTGCGGCGGGTAAGATGGACATTGACATCGCTATTTCCGGCAATGATGAGATAACGGTTCTGGAAAAATCATTTGTCGCCATGACACAGAATTTAAGGGGCAATTTTACCAAGATGCAGATGCAGGAGAGGGAGTCCGCGATCCAGGCCGAACAGTCGCGCAAGGCAAACGAAAAGATCATGGGAATTGCCATCCGCGTTGAACAGGCTGCGCACGATGTGGAAAACGTGATCAATAGCATTTCAAATAGCGCCACTGTGGTAAAAACCGGCGATGACAATCAGACCGGTATGATAGCGGAGATACATTCTTCAATGGAACAACTCAGTTCCGGCGTACTGCGCATTACGGAAAGCGCGGAAACCGCCGCGGATAAATCGGAAGAATCGAACAGACGGGTGCAGAGCGGCGCGGCTATGGCGCAGGAATCCGGCCATGCAATGGAAGAACTGCATATGGTTACCGGCAGTCTTACCGGGAACATGAATAAACTGGGGGAACAGTCCCACGCTATCGGCGCTATAATGAAGGTCATTACCGATATTGCCAGTCAAATTAATCTGCTTGCCATGAACGCTTCCATTGAAGCGGCCCATGCGGGAGAGGCGGGCAAGGGCTTTGCGGTAGTCGCTGGAGAAGTGCGCAGCCTTGCGGAAAAGACTCGATCCACAGCCAGTGAAGTTGACGCTTCAATACGGAATATACAGAATCTGGCGCAACTCAATATAGCGGGTATGAATAATGCGGCGGAGTCAATATCTAAGGTCATGGCATTGTCCGGAAAAACCGCCGAATCCCTTTCGGGAGCCTCTGCCGTCGTCGCTGACGTTATGCTTCATGTTCAATCAATTGCGTCGGCAGCGGAACAACAATCGGCGTCCAGCAAGTCTATAACATCGCTGGTGAATGATGTAAGCGGCATCGCGTTGAACAACAACAAGGCGATCTCCACGGTTGATGAAGAACTGCATGCCCTCAAGAAAAAAGCCGCCGAGCTGCTGGATTTAGTCGCCGAATTACGCGCGTAATGATGGAGGCGTTTAACAAACCGCTCTGTTAGGATAGGCTGTTTCAAAACGCGCCTTATGGCGTCAGTTTTGGAACAGCTTCTTACCCCGCGTTAAAATTCTGGGTATGTGCTAGACTTATTATTATAAAAGCGGATATACTATAGCGAAAACTTTATGAGGGGAAGTTATGGCGGCAATAGCGTTAAAATGTCCATTTTGTGGAAGTGAAGATGTCCGTCCATA
>JAIRLZ010000136.1 GCA_031259035.1 Treponema sp.
ACTAGATTAATTATTAGGCACTGCGTCCCCTTTACAAAAAAACTCCGTTGCGTTATATTATAAACCACCTTGTGAACAAAGATATGTTCTGGTTTAACGAGGGCTTGATGGTTCCGTACACCGCGCCCTCGATCTTTATTGAGGGCTTTTTTACGCCCTCATCATACCGGGAGGAGATATGAAAAGAATAGCGGTTGTCGGCGCGGTGCTGCAAGATCCGGCGCGTACGCAGAAGGCGTTCAACGATGTGGTGTCGGCGTACAGAGGCATTGTCAAGGGGCGCATGGGCATACCTTTTGATGATGAAAATACCGCGGTCATTTCCATCACGATTCAAGCCGAACTAGACGACATCAACGCGCTTACCGGCAAATTGGGAAACATTCCGGGCGTTGCGGTAAAAACGGCTGTTTCCGGCGGGGGGAAGTGAGCGCGTCATGGAAAAATTTATCGATAAAGATTACATAGAAAATCTCTTGGCTGAGGCGAAACGCGCAAGCGAAGCGGAGATCAACCGGTCTCTTGACAAGGCGGAGCGGTTCGAGGGTTTGAATCACCGCGAAATCGCCGCGCTTCTGGCGAGCGAAAATCCGGCGCACCTTGAGCGGATAAACGCCATCGCATGGAACATCAAGCGGCATATCTACGGAAACCGCATCGTTATGTTCGCGCCGCTGTACGTAAGCGACTATTGCGTGAATAAATGCGCCTATTGTACGTATAATTACAATCATCAGTTCAACAGGCGGATTCTCACGCAGGAAGAAGTCAGGGAAGAGGTGAGGATTCTTGAAGCGATGGGACACAAGCGGCTCGCCCTCGAAGCGGGTGAACATGACGCGATATGCCCGATTGACTACATCGTCGAGTGCATGAAGACCATTTACGCCATGAAGTTTGAAAACGGCGAGATCCGGCGCGTGAATGTGAACATCGCGGCGACCACGGTTGAGAATTACCGGAAACTCAGGGAAGTGGGCATCGGCACCTACATCCTTTTTCAGGAAACCTATCATCAGCCCACCTACGAGAAGATGCATACGGCGGGTCCAAAACGCGACTTCGCCTACCATCTCACCGCCTTTGACCGCGCCCATGAAGCGGGCATAGACGATGTGGGCGGCGGCGTACTGTTCGGCTTGGCCGACCCCTACTTCGAGGTTCTGGGGCTTATGATCCACAATGAGCATCTTGAGGAGCGGTTCGGCGTTGGCTTCCACACCATTTCCGTGCCGCGTTTGTGTCCGGGGGTGGGAGTGGACCTCGACAATTTTCCGAATCTCGTCGATGACGAGATCTTTGCGAAAATAGTCGCCGTCATCAGAATAGCGGTTCCCTTTACCGGCATGATCCTTTCAACGCGGGAAAACCACGAGATGAGAAAGCGGCTCCTGAAACTCGGCATTTCCCAAATCAGCGCCGGTTCAAGCACCGAAGTGGGCGGCTATGCCAAACGGCGGCGGGGCGAGGAGGCGAACCCCCAATTCTTCGTGAATGACGAGCGTCCCGCGCTTTCCATTATAAAAGAGCTTATGGACGATGGGTACATCCCCAGTTTCTGTACGGCCTGTTACCGCATGGGGCGCACAGGCGACCGGTTTATGAGCCTTGCCAAATCAGGGCAGATCAAAAACGTATGCCTGCCCAACGCGCTTGCCACCCTCGCCGAATATGCCATTGACTACGGCGACGAGGAGTTCAAGGCGAAGGCTAAAGCCGCCATTGAGCGGGAAATTCCGGGTATCATGAACGAGAAGATACGTTCCCGTACTGTGGAAAATGTGGAAAAGATACGGCAAGGCGGCAGGGATTTTTATATTTAGCATGACAGACGCGGAGCTTTTACACTACATCACCACCGACGATCCCGATGAAATGGAAGCCCTTTTTGCCAAGGCGCGGAACGTGCGCGAGCGGTATTACGGCAACGCCGTGTACTTTCGGGGGCTTATTGAGTTCACCAACTGCTGCAAGAACGATTGCTTCTATTGCGGCATACGGGCGGGCGGCAAAAAGGTGGAACGGTACCGGCTTTCTTTGGAACAGATACTGCGTTGTTGCGCGATGGGAGACATGCTTGGTTATAAAACCTTTGTTCTCCAAGGCGGCGAAGACCCGTTTTTCACCGATGAGCGCATCGTTGAAATCGTCAAGGCGATACGCGCCACATATCCGAACCATGCCATAACGCTTTCCATAGGCGAAAAAGAGCGCGGCAGTTACGAGCGTTTTTTTGAGGCGGGCGCGAACCGCTACCTGCTGCGCCACGAGACCGCGAATGACGCGCATTACGCGAAACTGCACCCCGCGTCCATGAGCCTTGCGCGCCGCAAGCGATGCCTTTTCACATTGAAGGACATCGGCTATCAGGTGGGCGCCGGCTTCATGGTGGGAACGCCCTTTCAGACGCCGGAGACATTGCTGGAAGACCTCCGCTTTTTGGAGGAACTCAAGCCGGCGATGGTGGGCATAGGCCCCTTTATTCCGGCTGCGGACACGCCCTTCAGCAAAGAAGCCCAAGGCAGTTTTGAGCAAACCCTCCGCATGGTCGCGTTAAGCCGCATCCTCCTGCCGAAAGCCCTGATCCCCGCGACCACCGCGCTTGGCACGATTTCGAGCCACGGCAGGGAGCGGGGGCTTATGGCGGGCGCAAATGTGGTCATGCCGAACCTCTCGCCGAAAGCCGTGCGCAAACTGTATGCGCTCTACGACAACAAAATCTGCACCGGAGACGAGGCCGCCGAATGCCGCCTGTGCATGGAAGGACGCATCCGCTCGTTCGGCTTCGCGCCGGACATGCGGCGCGGAGACGCGGCGGTATGAGGCACAGTCTCTTTATGGTCTAAATTCTCTATTGCTTTAAGAGAAGACGCCCATGCTGTTTTTCTGACATGGCATACGGACAGGGTTCTATCAAAAGAAACGATCACGATTCCAGATCGTATCAACACGCTTCCCGTCGCCGGATCAAGCGGCTGGCTGCTTCAAAGTCTTTATCTTGCAAGAACCCTTGACATTGAAAGCGCTCAGTTTACCCAGTTGGAGATTCATACCTTTCCCACCTTACAGCAACGTTCAACTCTGAAGGCGCCCTATGTTAGGCAGAAAAAAATTGCCGCGCTTGACATTGAGTGGACGTACATTGATCTAAATAATTAACCCATATAACGCCTTGTGCGACCGGTTTATGAAAAAACCATAATTTCATCGGCCGGTCGTATAAAAAGCCGGCGCTCGCATTCTGAACTCAGACCCCTATACTGCCCTCACCATCTCGTTGGCAACGATGACGTCTTTGTCCCCGCAGACGACAATAGCGCCGGTATTGATGCGGGATGTCTACCCCTTCACTGCCCCTGCGGTAAGTCCTGAGATGATATATTTATTCGCCAGCAGGAACACGATGATTACCGGCAGCACCGTGACGGTCGCGCCTGCCGCGAGATTTCCCCATTGGGTTCCCCATCTCCCCAGGAGGCGGATCACCTCCACGCAAAGAGTGCGGACATGTTCCGAAGACGTAAACGTATTGGCGAACAGGAAATCGTTCCAGCCCAAAAGAAATGAATAAGTACCGGTGGTGATAATGCCCGGCGTTGTTAATGGAATGGCGATCCATAGCAACGAATAAAAAGAATTGGCGCCGTCAAGGTAGGCGCTCTCAAATAATTCAGCTGGGAGGCTTGCGAAATACGATGACAGCAGCAGAAAACAAAACGGAATGGTAAAGGTAGCATAGCTTAAAATAAGCGCCCAGTACGTATTAATCAGCCTGAGTTGCTGTAGAATAATATACAGCGGAATGGTGAGCAATATGGTGGGGATCATCTGCAGGGCCAGAATGAAACGGCTGATGAGCCGGCGTCCTTTCACCTTTAATACCGAAAGGGCGTAGGCCGCCGGTACTATCGCCGCCAGCGA
>JAIRLZ010000257.1 GCA_031259035.1 Treponema sp.
TTCGAGGCTAAGGCCCCTCGCCCTCCGCAACGGCAAGGTCATTCCGCGCCTCAGTCTAGCTAGCAGCCTGTTGCGCTTGTAGGTTTTTATGGCTTTTTCGTTGAAAAAAGCCATAAAAACCCCGATAAAGGGGCTGCGAGAAAACTTCGTTTTCTTGGCGGTTTCCGCATGGCAGTTTGCAAGGTAAAAAATCGCCTTTTCAGGCGATTTTTGGAGGTTTTATGCGTGAAGCGCAACAAACTGCTAGTCCAGCTATGCTGGGGAACGCTCTATTCCTACGCCGTTGCTCCGGCACATTTTGCCAGTTCTGGTCGCGTTCCTGCGGAACGATGCCGGAGTGGATGCCGCCGCAAAGCCCTTATCCGGGCTGGCATTGGACTTTAGTCCGCAACGTCGTCGCCTTGAAGAGTCGCATTATTTCTGCACAGAGCCTAAAGAAGTTTTAGAGAGGATGGAGGGTGCGATTGATTGCCCGGCGCCTATATAGATGTGTAAGGAGATGGGTTGTTATAAAAGCATAGACTCTGTGAAAGAAACCATACGCACTATGGCGATGGACGCCGGATTCAGCCGCGTTCGTATTCTCGCTCCATTTATGCTTTCTGAAACCGTCAGGGGTCTTGTACAGCGCCGCGCTCTGGAAGACCGCTGGGGAGAAGGTTCGCCCTCGCTGTTGGTGGCGGCTTTGCCGTATGGAAATGAAGATGCAACGGCGGCGGCGGGACGCGCATCCGCTGAGCAAGCTGTTGAGGAAAACTGCCGCGCATATATTGCGCCTTTTGCGCGGCGCAACTACTACAAAGAGGCGATCAAACGACTGCAGAAGCTCTCTCAAACATTCAGACGCTTCTGTATCGGCATAAATGCGGGCGGAATTCATGCGGACCGCCGCTCCAGTTACCGCATTTTTTGCAACTCGCCAATACCGGAAAAGCCGTTGGCTCTTGCCTGCGGGCTGGGAAGTCAGGGGCGCAACAGCCTCGTTATAACGCCGGAAGCGGGATCGCTTGTCATCATCGCCGCCATGACCCTCCCCTTCCCGCTCGAAAGCGACGCGCCCGAATCAACGCGCTCCCTGTGCGTTGGATGCGGTTTCTGCGCGGAAGCCTGCCCCACGAAGGCGATCCGGCGCGAAGGCGGCATTGAGCGGAACAAGTGCATCCAATGGTACGCGTCGGGGAACGAAGCGTCCGTCCCGCGTCATATCGCCGAACAATGGGGGCGGCGGCTGTACGGCTGCACGATATGCCAAGACGTCTGTCCTCACAACAAGAGGCCGGTCAGGGGGGCGGAAACCAGCGAGGGAAGCTTGCCCGCGTATGTGGATGCGCGAAAGATCCTCGCCATGTCTGATGAGGAGATAAAAACGTTCTTCAAGGGAACCGCTATGGGGCTTTCATGGCTCAAGCCGGAGCATATCAGGCGGAGCGCGGGGCTTGCGCTGGCTTGGCGCTGACGGTTCTCAGAATAAATCCATTTGAACCGGCGCATCCGGCGCGTTTCCACGGCGCGGACGTTGGCGCTCCTGTACAAGCGGAACAAGCGGTTCCAAAACGCTGAGAAAGCGGCTCGGCTCGTTTTTCATAACGCGGTTTTGAAAAACCCGTTTTTTAGCCCACGAAAGATAGAGACCGCGTTTCGCCCGCGTCATGGCGACGTAAAGCAACCGCCGTTCTTCCTCAATATGGCTGTCCCGCGTGTCCCCGTAGAGCGTGAACGGAAGGAGTCCGTCCTCCAGAGCCGGGATAAAAACATGTTCCGCCTCAAGCCCTTTGGAGGCGTGCATCGTCATAAGGCGTACGCCGTGGACGGTTATGCCGAGCGTGTCGTCCAGTTCCTTGATCAGCTTGAAGGGGATGCCGTGATCCGCAAGCGCCGTGGCGATAGGCTCCGCGAGGATCGCGGCGCGGACAAGTACAACGCAATCTTCCATAGCGGCGCTGCCGGCGTTTCCTTCCGCCGTACCGCTGTCAAGCGCAAAAAAGCTGGTTCCTCCGATAAGCGCCGCTATTTTACGGGCAATAGCCTCAGCCTCCGCTTTTTCGCTGGCGTAACAGCTTCGGGAAAGCGTGACGCCGCCCGCGGCGACGCTGGCAGAGCCTTGTATATCGGCGTCTACAAGCCGTCCGGCCGCGGCTATGATAGGCGCGGCGCAACGAAAACTGCGGGTCAGGCGGAATACCCTGGCTTCAGGATAGTCGGTCATGAAGCCGGCGATGAAGCGTTTGTCCGCGCCGCGGAAGGCGTAGATCGCCTGATTGGGATCGCCGATGACCCAGAGCGAAGTTGTCTTCGCTGTCAAAAGGCGGATAAGGGCGTATTGAGCGAAGTTGATGTCTTGGTATTCATCAACAAAGATGAAGCGGAATCGTTTTCTGTAATGGGAAAGGATACGCGGATGTTCCGCGAACAGCCGTACGGTTTCGGTTACGAGATCATCAAAGTCATACGCGGCTTCTTCGCGGAGCCGATCCTGATATGCGCCATAGAGCAGGTCTTTTTCCACATTGAATTCAGCGTCAGCGGCTATAGCGGCGGCGTCAAACGCCCGCTTGCGGATGGCGGTTTTCTCGCCGCCTGGTTCGCGCGCAAACAAAAAAGGCGTTTTTTCATGCGGAAGCATGAGCAGGCGTTTCTTCTCGTCAATGTAATCTCCCAAACTGCGCTCTTTTATTGCGCGCGCCTTGTTCGCGCCGCCCGCTTCTTGACAAATTTCCCGCAACAGCCGATCCCGCTCCTCGCTGTCTATGATTCTAAAATTATTGAAAAGGGCGGTTTGTTGTTCGGCTTGTTCTTTTAGTATTGAGGCGCAGAACGCATGAAAGGTTGTGGCGACGATGGCGGCGTCCCCGTCTGCCGTCGGCTCTAGAACGGTTTTGGCGATGCGTTCCCGCAACTCACCGGCGGCTTTTACGGTGAATGTTATGGCAAGGATGGATGCGCCCTCCACGCCGTTTTGTACGAGATGGGCGATGCGGGCGGATAAAGTCGCGGTTTTTCCGGTACCGGGTCCGGCAATGACCAACGCGCGGGTTCCCGTGTACAAGACGGCCGCTTTCTGTTCGGCGTCAAGGGAAAAAGACTGATTGGCATCCGGGGTGCGAGTCTCAACCGCTTGGGGCGGGTTTTCCGGCGTCTCCGCCTTTTTCACAGAAAGCGGCGGAGGCGATGAATTCGCGGCGTCTTCTCCAAAAAGCGTTCCATCGCGCGGATCGTCGCTTCGGGGATCGAAGACCCGGATCACCCCGTATTCGCCGTCATATCCGGCTTGTATGAAGACCTGTCCCGCCCTCATCCTCGCCACGGCCTGCGCCAACAACTCCCCGGAAACGAACGGGACGCTCTGCGCCTCGATCTTGTCTATGGGCATGTCCATCAATATGCTGATTTCACCGCCCGCCTTTTCGGTGAGCGTGGTATAGGCGGCGTCAACCTTTTTCGAACCGCTTCCGGTGTTGATCGCTTCGCCGAGCAATTCCCGCAATGGAATGAGAGACATGTACGGGCGTTTGTTCGTACCGCGCCAAGAAGGGGGACAAACGCCCCATTCGTCAACCGGACGGTCGGCAAGCTCCAGCACCCTGCTTATCACGCCGCCCGTAAGCGGTTTCCCGCACCGGGGGCAGAGACCGTCCGGCGCCGCGTCTTCCGGCGCCACGCTGACGCCGCATTTCCGGTGTCCGGCATAGTGGTATTTGCCTTCCTGCGGATAAAATTCAATGGTGCCGGCGACATTTTCTTTTTTTTGCCCTTCTTTCTCAAGACGCAATGCCTTTGACAGGGAAGAATATGAACGGTCCATCTCAAAGATCGTCGCTTCCCGCCCCAGTTTGTCTGGCGAATGGGCGTCGGAGTTGGAGATAATGGAAAACCGGTCGAGGCTCGAAAGCGCCCAGTTCATTGGCGGATTGGAAGAAAGCCCGGTCTCAATGGCCGGAATGTACGGGGTGAGATCGCCGTAACATTCGTCTATAGAATCAAAGCCCGATTTCGCGCCCAACGCGGAAAACCACGGCGTCCAGATATGCGCCGGAATCAGCAGCGAGCGATCATCAGCGTCAAGCAAGAGGCGCAGCACATCGCGGGAATCGACGCCCAAAATAGGGCGTCCATCCGAACGTATGTTGCCCACCCGCTCAAGCAGGGTTTGAAACGTTTCCGCAGCCTTAATATCCGGCAGTATGACAAGATGATGTATCTTTCGTGTTTTATCGCCTTTCTTGTAAATAGTACTGATTTCGCCAGTCAGTACAAAACGGCAGCCGGATGCGCGAACCGGTTTCGGCAATCGCGCCGCTGACGCCTCCGTCACATCAAAATTGTTCCGTATACTGTCTTTAAGCGTATAAAAACCCGGCTCCGCTTCTTCAAGCTGTTCTTTCAACTCCGCAAGCCATACAGGATGCGTACAGTCTCCGGTTCCCACCACGTCTATGCCCTTGACGGCGGCCCAGCGATCAAGATATGCGGGCGTCAGCTTCTTGCTCGTGGCGCGGGAAAAGCGTGAATGTATGTGTAAGTCGGCGATAATGCGCATACTTCTATGATAAACGATATTGAACTTTCAAACAAGGGAGCGGATCCCAGAGTACGCTCCTACAATTCATCCGTAAACTGACATTTTGAGAAAACCTCTGTCATTTGTCTCTGTACAAAACTAACATCTTATGCTATAATACGGCATAATGATTATTTAACCTTGCTACAGCGCATCATGAAATCTTCTTTCGAATTTTATTTTATTCGGAGGCTGTCCTCTCGTCACGACGTCCCGCCGCGCATCCATTTGCCACATTCGTTTGTGTGTCTGCGCCAAATGGCGGGGACGCGGACTTCCGGTAATACCGCTTCCCTTGAACCACAGATTTTTCGAAAAAAATCTGACGTCCCGTTGCGGAGTTGCGGGACGGTTCATCGTTTTGCCTAAGTTTTTATAAGATTGAAGATAAAAAATTTGACTTCTGAATAATTTATTAGCATTTTAGTAATAATAATCATAACGAAGACAATTTCTATGTCTTCTTACCATTACAGGAGGTTCTACCATGAACAACAGACAAAGCAAAATTTTGGAAGCGATTGCGAGACAACAACGTATCGAAGTGACGGACCTTGCAAAAAGAATGAACGTTTCTCCGGTGACGATTCGCAAAGATCTGGATCAACTTGAGCAACGCGGGCTTATCCGCCGTGAACACGGATACGCCTACATCGAAACCGGCGCCAATGACGGAACGCAGCTTGTGTACAATTACGAAATAAAACGCCGCATAGCGCAAGCGGCGGCGGCCAGTGTTGAAGAAAACGAGACCGTTATGATAGGCTGCGGTTCCTGTTGCGTCATTCTTGCTGAAGAGCTTGCTTATACAAAAAAAGATGTGACGATTATCACCAATTCGGTGTTCATTGCGAATTATATCGACAAGTCGCCGCATGGCAAGATTATTCTGCTCGGCGGTTACTATCAGCGCAATTCACAAGTGCTTGTTGGGCCTATCGCCCATAAAAACGCGGAACTATTCTCGCCGAACAAGTTTTTTATCAGCGCAAATGGTTTTTCTGAAACATTCGGCTTTACCGGACATGATTACTTCAGGGCGCAGACCGTTCAGGAATTGGCGAAACAAGCCCGGCAGGTCGTGATGCTTTTTGATTCCGAAAAATTCTCCAGCAGCGGTGTGGTGAAAGTGGCTTCTGTTGAGAATGTCAATGTCATATACACCGATGTCGGCATCCCGCCTGAAAAAGAAGCGCATCTGCTTCAAAACAACATTCTGGTGCATAAAGTGCCGACGTCGGAAACCGGCGTACAAGCATAACCGCGTAGCCATGCGACTGCGGCGCGTTTGCGTTGCGAAACTCCGGTGGAATTTTAGCGGACGATTCCGCTTTTTTCCACAATCATGCGATGCTTTTTCAAAACGCGCCCTATGAGAAAGTCGCCCAGACAGGGATGTTTATTGGACTCGTTCGACAACCCGCTTGGCAGTCGAACGAATCTTATAATTTCTCGGCTTGGAACAACCTCGCTTGACAAAAAATTTAAAATTATGATATAGTTAAAATGTTGGAAGGGAGTAGTTGTAAAATTCAGAATCAACATGCTGGCGGATAAGTCCGCCTGGTTCTGAATCCCTTGTGGATAACGAGACTTTTAACATGGTTTTTCCTTTTTGGGAAAATTATGTTAAAAGTCTTTTTTTATGCCTAATTTTGAGAGAGGCGGATTATTATGGATTTATTGGAAATTGTTTTAATTGCCGTAGGATTGGCCATGGACGCATTCGCCGTCTCAATTACACTGGGCTTGTCCACAAGAAAGCTTAGACCAACGCGCATAATAATTCCAGGCGTGTATTTTGGCTTTTTTCAATTCCTTATGCCGGTGATCGGATATTTTGCGGGCGTTTATTTTGCAAATAAGATCGAATATCTAGATCATTGGATTGCGTTCGCTTTGCTCGGAGTTATTGGCGGGAAAATGATAAAAGACAGCTTCTCAAAGGAACATGGAGAGGGCGAGGCGGATGGCGACTCTTTTGGGTTTATAAAAATGCTTGTTTTGGCTGTCGCAACCAGCATTGATGCGCTGGCTGTAGGTGTAACATTCGCCTTTCTTAAGGTCAATATATATACGGCGGCGTCAATAACCGGCGTGATAACCTGTTTTATAGCGATGAGCGGAGTCATAATTGGCAGTATATTTGGAATGAGATTTAAATCAATCGCGGGATGTATGGGAGGGGCGGTTCTTGTCATCATTGGGATTAAAATTGTAATTGAACATATGTTTTTTTAATGGAACATCACCGCACTTCAAACTCAACGTGAGCGCCGCTCGCGTCATCTTCGACAAAAACCATCCGCTTCCCCCGCGAAACCGGCGCCATGAAAACGCCCGCGCTGTCAAGGCTTCCCGCCAAAACGTCGTCAACAAACACAAGCGCGCCGTCTCCAAAACCGGATGTCTCTATCCGAATCGCCTGCGCGTCCGCCGGCAATGACGGATCGACATAAAACACGGTGCCGCTCAGGGGCAGCCGTATGGTTCCATCGCCCCGCCGCGCCCGCCCCGCGCGGCGCCGTTCCGCAAGCCATGACTGGTACTCGCCGGGATAGACAACGCCGTCAGCGCGATGCCACTCGCAGACGTCAGGCGTTCTGTCGCGGAGCAGCCATTCGCGCAGGGTTCCGGCGCAGAACCGCGCCGCCCTCATGCCGGAAAGCGCGCATAGTTCCACGTCGACCATCTCGCCAACGTCCTCCGGCGCACCGCCGGACGCCGGTACGCCGGACAGATCGGCATCGGGATGCGCCGCCTCCAGAGCGCTGAGAATATCCGCCGCGATACGCGCCGGAATGGAACTGCCCGTCTTTCCAACCACAGTCGCGCCTGAAAAATTGCCCATCCACACCCCAACCGTCCACCGCCTGGTCGCGCCCAAGGCCCAGATGTTCTGGTATTGATTAGCCGTCCCTGTCTTAAACATGGAACGAAAGGGCGTCGAAAACGCCGGCGCGGCGCCAAAGCCCGTCCAGCGGCTCGCCTTGTCGGAAAGAATGTCGCGGATGACAAATGCCGCATACGGAGACATGGCTTGTACGCTGTCCACGCTCTCGCGCTCTTCTTCAATAAAACGCAGGCCAACCAGCTTTCCTTCCCGTTGAAACACGGAAAACGCCCTCGCCAGTTCTTCAAGGCTAACCTCCGCATTGCCCAGGGCAAGCCCTGTTCCGTACGCCCCCCGCTTTTCGGCGATAGACGTAAAACCCAGGGACTCAAGGCTGTCTTCAAATCGGCCTACGCCGATCCGCTCCAGCGTCCACACTGCCGGCACGTTCAGAGACGAGGCGAGCGCGACCCGCATACGCACCGGGCCGTTAAACCTGCGGTTGAAATTCGCCGGTATATACGCTTCTCCCGCGCCGAAAACACTCGGAATATCGGGCAGAATGGCGTTGGGTCCAAAGCCGCTGTCCAGGGCGAGCGCGTACAGAAAGGGCTTTAAGCACGAGCCGGGCTGATTGCGCGTCCGCACCCCGTCTATCTTGCCGGAAACCGCGTCATCGAACCACGAAACCGACCCCACGTAGCACAACACCGCGCCGGTCGCATTCTCTATAACCAATATGGATCCGTTGCTCACGCGATTAAGAGCGAGTTTTGCGAGTTCCGCGCCGAGGCGTTCTTCGGCGTACAGTTGGAGATCGAGATCAAGCGTTGTTTTGACAGGACGCTGAACGCCGCCGCTAGAGGCGCGGCCTCCAGAAGCGCCCTCCAAAGTCTCCGCATAGTTTGAAAGCAGGGATCGCGCCCTTTCCGTAAAGTGCGGCGCGTAAAAAGGAGTTTTGGCGTCCGCCGCCGGCCCGTCCGGGGGCGGCGCGGCGGCTTCAGCGACAGCGGCGGCGACAGCCTCCGCGTCCACATTGCACCGGACGGCAAGCCGCCGCGCCGCGGCGAGAGCGGCCTCCGCATTGCAAGTTGGGTCGTACAAACCGGGCCGGCGCGGCACAACGGCGAGCGCCGCGGCCCGCGCCTCATCCAATGCCGCCGCGGCCACACCGAAGCGGGCGCGGCTGAAAGCGCCGATCCCTTCAATGTTGCTCCCAAAAGGAATCGCGTTGAGCCACAGTTCCAGAATGGCGTCTTTTGAAAGCCGCGCCTCAAGCCGCAATGCGTCGGCAGCCTCCGCCATCTTTCCGCCAAGTCCCCGCGCGCGGGGCTTTATGAGCCGCGCAAGCTGCATGGTGATGGTTGACGCGCCGGAGACCACCCGCTTTGCGGAGGCGTTGCGGATCGCGCTCGCGATAACCGCGACCGGATCGACGCCGCTATGATAGTAGAATCGTTTGTCTTCCGCTTTAATAAACACGTTCCGTACGTCGCGAGGAATGTCTTCTATGTCCGTCCACTCCCGCCTAACGCCGTCTCGCGCCGGAAACACCCTCAGCGTCACGCCGTTTTTATCTGTGAGTACAAGGCTGTAATCCCGTTCTACAAACGCCCTCAATGCAGGATAGGGAAGAAAACGGAGCGCAAGATACGCCGCAAAAAAGAAGAGAGCGAACATGGCGAGAAGCGTCGCAAAGGTTTTCACGGTTTTTTTCATGGTTTAGATACGACAAACGCGGCAAGACGTTTGTCTATCGCTTCATGGTATTCCGCATCATCAGGATTGTCAAGCCGCCGCCGCGCCTCATAAAAAATGGTGCCGGAAAGAGAAACAGGCGGCGCCCCAGGAACGGATTGATTTTTCCTACCTTCGCCTATATACTGAGCTTATGCCATATAAAAGCCTGTTCAAAACCAATCCCGAACCGTAGGCTCGCGTTTTGAAACAGGCTCTTGGAACAAACTCAGCGTGACAAGGAGGAAAACATGCCGCAATGGTTGGATGACGCGGTGTTCTACGAGATTTATCCGCAGTCATTTTATGACGCGAATGGAGACGGAATCGGGGATTTTGAAGGGATCATTCAGAAACTCGACTATATCAAGGATTTGGGGTGCAACGCGCTGTGGCTCAACCCGTGTTTTGATTCGCCCTTTAAGGATGCGGGGTATGACGTGCGGGATTACAAGAAGACCGCTCCCCGCTACGGGACAAACGAAGACTTGAAGCGGCTTTTCGCCGAAGCGCATACGCGGAACATGCGCGTACTGCTTGATCTGGTGCCGGGACACACGAGCGAGGAGCATCCGTGGTTTCTGAAAAGCGCGCTGGAAACGCCGAATGAGTACTGGAACCGCTACATCTGGACGGACAACTGGTTCGCGTGGGGCGCGGACGGACTGCGCATGATCGCGGGAGAGGCGCCGCGCAACGCTTCGTACGTCACCAATTTCTTCAAATGCCAGCCCGCCCTGAATTACGGGTTCCTCAACCCCAGGGAGCCGTGGCAACTGCCGGTCAACCACCCGGACGCGCTCGCCACACGAGAAGCGCTCAAGGATGTCATGCGTTTCTGGCTGGACGCCGGCGCGGACGGTTTTCGGGTGGATATGGCGGACTCTCTGGTTAAATTCGACGACGAGCGAAAGAGCGGCGCGTCCGCGGTGTGGAAGGACGTACGCGCCATGCTGGATAAGGACTACCCGGAAGCCGCTCTCGTGAGCGAATGGAGCGATCCGCCGCTTGCGCTGAACGCGGGTTTTCACATGGATTTTCTGCTTGACCATGCCGGCGGCGGGTACCGGAGCCTTGTACGGGATTACCAGTTGGACG
>JAIRLZ010000180.1 GCA_031259035.1 Treponema sp.
TAGCCGAGAGCGTTGAACTTTTTCAGCAGGTTGGGGGAGACCAAATGCTCGACCAGTTCGCCGAGTTTGTTGGTGAGCTTTCCCATCGCCTTGTTGAGTTCGCCTTTGGATTCTTTCAAAAACCGGTCGGTCTCCGCTTTGGATTCCTTCAAGAACCGCTCGGTCTCCTTGTGCTGTTCCGCAAGCTCTTGAAAACGCCGGTCGGTCTCCGCTTTCGATTCTTTCAAGAACCGGTCGGTCTCCTTGCCTTCTTCCCGCAACTCCTGGATTGAAGCGCGGGTCTCCATCAACGCCGCCCAGACTTGCTCGAAATTCAATCCCATTTGCGGCTGTATCGCGTCTTCCATGTTTTTTCTCCTTCCGTTTGTTTCATTCATGCGCCCGCGCGGGGCGCGGCTGTCTTATTTCAGATGTTTCTGTTATCTATTTGTAAGCATATAATTGTATTATTCATAATTTAGGCTGTTCCAAAACTTCAGTTTTGGAACAAGCTCCATAATATCGTAATACAACAGGCCTGCATATCCCGTCCTCCGCGACGGCTAGGTCATTGCGCGACTCGGCTTCGCGCCAGCAACGCATAAGCGCATGGCATCCTGTCGTTCCCCTTCGCCCGCATGTGGGCGAAGCCAAACCGTCATATACGCCGGACGTTTAACGGCCGCGCTTTTCCCGTATCACCTCCCACTGGCTGATAAGCATACCGGCAAGCATAAGCGCAAAACCGGGCGGCGTCCAACGCCGCAACTGCTCGTGAAGGATGAGAATGCCGCCTAACGCCGCGAAACTTCCCTCAAGGCAGAGGATGATCGTAGCGTGCGCGGGCGGAGCGTCTTTTTGAGCCACGACTTGCAGCGTATAGGCGACGCCGACCGACAGAAGCCCGCCGTAGAGAATAGGCGTGAGTATGTTGAACAGGGACGGCATGTCCCCACGCGCCGCTGCGGCGCCAATATCCGCTATGAGCGCCGGGAAGATTTTCCAGGTGAGCGCCTCCTTTTCCAGCAAGCCCGGCGCCAGCCGCGCCATAATGCCGTTCAGGCGCGGCTCAAGCGTGAAGGTGAAGATCAGGCAGAGAAAACCGCATACGGTGAACTGGCCCGCGGAAAGCCGCACCGGATCGTTCCGCCGTACAAGGCTGTCTATCAAAAGCACGTGAACCGCCCAGAATAGTACGCTTGTGAGTATGATGACATCGCCTATGTTTACGGAGCCAAGGCTTGCCGCGCTGATGAGGTACATGCCCGGCACGGTGAGAAACGCCCCTATCCAGGTAAAAACGCCGGTCTTCCGCCCCAAAAAAACGCCCAGAATGGGAACAAGCGCCACGTACAGCCCCGTAATAAAACCGGCGTTGCCCGCTGTGGTAAACATGACGCCGATCTGCTGGATCGTAACCGCAAAAAAAAGAACCGTTCCGGCGATAAGGCAGGAACGGATATACGCTCCTGCCGTATTGACGTGATCCTCAAACCCGTTGCGCTTGCGGATGAAGAGAACAGGCGCCAGGGAAAGGCTCCCCAGTAAAAACCGCACCCCGTTAAACGTAAATGGACCAACATAGCGCATACCTGAGCGCTGGGCTACAAACCCGAATCCCCACAGAAACGCGGTGAGCAACAGGAGCAAATCAGAGCGGAACGCTTTCTTGTTCATGGCGGAGACTGTAGCACAAAAACAAAAAAATGGGAAGCGAATGTAAAGCGAACAGGAAGCGAAAAAAGCCGGCCAACACCGCCGCAGCCTTGTCATAACGCCCGAATTGTTTTATACTCTCCTTTAGAATTATGAGAATGCTATCATGGAATGTAAACGGTATTCGCGCCGTTGAGAAAAAGGGCTTTTCGCAATGGCTTCACAATGAATCGCCTGACATGCTTTGTTTGCAGGAAACCAAGTCGGAGCCCGGTCAGTTGTCGCAAGAACTGCTCAATCCGGTTGACAATGCGGGCGCCCCGTATTTCACGTACTGGGCGAGCGCGAAAAAAAAAGGCTATTCCGGCACGGCGATTTTCAGCAGGATTGAGCCGCTTGCCATACAAACATTAGGATTAAGCGAATTTGACGATGAAGGGAGGGTGTTGCAAGCCGACTACCCGGACTTTTCCCTGATTTGCGCCTATTTTCCCAACGCCCAAGAGGGGGGCGCGCGCCTTCCGTACAAACTCGCGTTTTGCGCCGCCATGCTCGCGCATTGCAACGCGCTCGTTGAACAGGGGCGGCATATCGTGCTGTGCGGGGATTACAACATCGCCCACGAATACATCGATCTTGCCCGCCCCGCGGAAAACGAGGGCAATTCCGGCTTCTTGCCGGAAGAACGCGCGTGGATGGACACGTGGCTTGCGTCCGGCTACGTTGACGTCTTCCGGCATTTTCATCCGGGCGAGGCGGGCCATTACACGTGGTGGACGTACCGCGGCGGCGCGCGCGAGCGCAATGTGGGGTGGCGTATAGATTGCCACTGCGTCGACAGGGGCTTCCTGCCCCGCGTGGAAAAAGCCCTCATACGAAGCGACGTGTTCGGCTCGGATCATTGTCCGGTCGAAATTCATCTCAAGGAAACCTCATAGGGCAAAATCTCTGAAAACTGGTTTTCAGAGCGCCCCTCAAATACGTTCTATAATAGGAGTGTCTGATGCGTTTAAAATACAATTCGCCGGTAGTTCTGACGTTTGCTTTTATATGCGCGGGAGTGTTGCTTGCAAATCAATTTTTGTCTCCCAATCTCATCGCCACCTGGTTTACGGCGCCAGGACACGGGACTTTTTCTTTTCCACGGAACATCGTCAACCTTTTTACCCATGTAATTGGTCACGCGGACTGGTCCCATTTAATCGGCAATTTCTCGATCATTCTTCTGGTTGGCCCCATGCTTGAAGAAAGCCACGGTTCGCCGGACATTCTTTTTATGATGGCCATTACGGCGCTTGCGACCGGACTGCTCAACGTGATCTTCTTCCCGACCGGCTTGCTCGGCGCCTCAGGCGTTGTTTTTATGATGATCCTCCTCGCCTCCTTCACCAATATCCAGAAAGGCGAAATTCCCCTCACGTTTATTCTGGTGCTGATTCTCTATCTGGGAGACCAAATCGTGCAGATATTTCAAACGGATTCGATCTCGCAATTCGCCCACATAGTCGGAGGCTTTCTGGGGAGCCTGTTCGGATTCCTCAATCGCTCTGAAACACGGCGATGACCAGACACGAACTTTGGCGGAAGATCACAGCCTTCCCCATTGTCGCATCGGTTTTGGCGCAAGACCTTTTGGCGGGCGGCTTCCGCTCCGTGTTTCGGGGGCAGGGCATAGAGGCTGACGAGGTTCGGCGGTACGAGGCGGGGGATGACGTCCGTTTCATCGACTGGAATGTAAGCGCGCGGTTCGGCACGCCCTATGTCAAAATGTACCGCGAAGAAAGAGAACTTTCGGTTTTCATTGCGCTTGATTGTTCCGCCTCCATGCGGTGCGGAAGCGTGATGAAAAGATCGGAACAAGCCGTTTTAGCCGCGGCTTTGCTTGCGTTTTCCTCTGAACGTTCCGGGCAGCGGCTTGGCGCCGTGTTTTTCGACAAGGGCATCTCCAGAATGTTTCCGGCTGACAAGGGCAGGCCGCATACGCTTGCCGTCATTACCGGCGCGTTGCGGGAGTGCGGCATTGACGCGGAACCGGACGTGAACTACGGGAATACGCCGGAAAGAAAGAGGGAAAAGACAAAAAGCGGAGAAAAAAGCAGCGATCTTGGCGCGGCGCTGATCGGATTGGAGCGTATGCTGAAACGGCGCAGCATCATTTTTGTTATATCTGATTTTTTTTGCATGAACTGGGAGCAGGAACTGGGCGGACTCTGCCGGAAACACGATGTCGTCGTCATAAGGATAACGGATCCGCTTGACACGGTTTTTTATAATGCGGGCTTTGTCGTCATGGAAGACCCTGAAACAGGCGCCACAATCCATGCGCCGACCGCGTTCGCGTCCTTCCGCGCCGCGTGGGAGCATTGGCACACGGAACGCGGCGCCGCATGGAAGGCGATCACGAGACGCGCCGGCGCGTCTCCTTTTGAGCTTTCCACCAACGAAGATGTCGCCGCCTCATTCATCCGCTTTTTCAAAAGCAGGAGGCGGTGATGGGCGCGGCGTATTCCGCGTGTTTCACGCATCACGGCGCAAGAAATCGGGATGGGAAAAAACTATGCCTGTTCCGCGCGTTTTTGTTTCTGCTTCCGCCCCTTGTTCACGCCGCCGATACACCCTACCTCATTCCTCAAACCGTGTTTGTGGGAGACAGGGCCACGCTGGTCGCGCCTCTGGGAACGGCGGACAAGAATTTTCAGCCGCGGTCCATTGACACGCCGGAAACGCCTGATGATCTTGTGTTGCACACCATAGTCCTTGAGCGCAAGGGGGACAACGTTCAGCTTGCCATTGAATTTACCGCGTATGCGCCCGGAGACATTGAGTTTCCGGTGATACGGGCGCCGGGATTTCCAGACTTCATTGGATTGAAGGTTACGGTCGCTTCCATATTGAAGCCGTCATATATGACGCCGTCATCCATGACGCTCTCCGCGCCCGCCCCGCCGCTTTTAGCGCCTGGCACTACGAGCCTCATATATGGAAGCGTCGCCATAGTCATTTTGCTTCTGATTTTCGGCATTGGCTTCCGGCTTTTTTGGACGAACCGTTTCGCAAACGTACGGAAAAGACTTTTTCAGCGTTATCTTGTCATCAGCATGAAGGGTTTTATCGCAAAGCTGCGGAAACAACAGGAAAAAGAAGGCGCGCCGTACGACGCGGCGCTTGACCTCCTTTCCGCGCGA
Organism: Treponema sp.; assembly: GCA_031259035.1. GTDB lineage: Bacteria > Spirochaetota > Spirochaetia > Treponematales > Breznakiellaceae > JAIRKH01. Next base: position 4,821 of record JAIRLZ010000180.1, read on the forward strand.
TTCAGGCGATTCCTCACCCGTTTTACCGGCATTGACTGCCTCGCCATGAGCGCCGCGGAATTCGCCGGTCTGGAGCATGGGACGCCGCTGTCCATCATATTCCGCGCATGGGATATGTTGCGTTTCAATGCGGAAAGCGTCTCGCAATCAGACATAATCAACGCGCTTGACGACGCGCGCGACTATATCTCCACGCTGGACAAAACGGAGCCGGGAGAAAAACATGGCGTTTGAGCGTCCCCTCCTTGTTGTCGCGGGAATTTTCGCCCTTATTGCGGCTCCGTTTCTTTCCCGCCTGATAAAAGACGCGCTCGTCATAGACGCGCCGCTTGGACCTCCGGGCGGTACGCCGTTCAAGCCTCCGTACAGCTTTTCGTTGCTTATGAAAGCGCTTCGCGCCGCCGAACGCATCGGCGTACTGTCGCTCTTCATTGCGGCGGCGGGACCCCTGCTTCTGTCCAGCCAAACCGTGTGGCTTTCACGGGGCGCGGATATTATGTTCGCGCTTGACATAAGCCCCAGCATGGCGTCTCTTGACATGAACAACAGAAGCCGTTTTGACGCGAGCAGAGCCTTGCTGCGTGATTTTGCGGAACGGCGCCCCGCGGACAACATAGGGCTGGTGGCGGTGGGCAAAGACGCGAGCCTCCTCGTGCCGCCGACCCTTGACCGCGAGGCGCTCTTTTCCCGCCTCGACGCTTTGAGGCTCGGCGAATTGGGAGACGGCACCGCGCTGGGGGTGGGGCTTGCCATTGCGGGTTTGCACATCAGCGGTTCAAACGCCGCCAAAAAAGCCGTCGCGCTCATTACGGACGGCGAAAACAACGCCGGTTCAATACACCCCGCGACCGCCGCCGGCATTTTTCCCGAACTTGGGGTTAATTTTTGGGTCATAGCCGTTGGATCAAGCGGAGAAATTCCCATTGATTACATCGATCCTTTTACAAAGACGCGAAGAACCGGTTTTTTTGAATCCCGTTTCGATCCTGAAAAGCTGAAACAAATCGCAAGCAGGGGAAATGGAACCTATATCGGGGCGCCGTCCGCGGATACGTTAGCCGAAGCGTTAGCCCTGTTCGATCAGCGGGAGTTGAGCGTCCAACGATCCGGCGCCATAACCAAATCGGAGCCGGTGCATTCGGCGTTTGTCATAGCGGGGGTTCTTCTCATAGTACTGGCGCGTCTTATCCGGCGGTACATCGCGGGGATATTTCTATGACATTTGACGCGCCCATTGTTCTCGCCGGTTTTATCATCCTTGTCCCCTTCGCCATTCTTGAGGCGATCCACTGCCATAAACGCGGAAAAACGCTGAAGCTCCTGAACCTCCCGCGAAAAGAACACAAGACGCGCTTTGCGCTTTCCGCTGTTTTCTTCGCGCTTTTTCTCTGCTGCGTCATCATCGCGCTTGCGGGTCCGCGCTGGGGATCGCGATCAGTTGTAGAATACAAACGGGGTGTTGACGTGGCGTTCGCCTTTGACGTGTCAAGGAGCATGGATGTCGCTGACGTTGAACCGTCCCGGCTTGGACGGGCGGTTTCCGTCGCGCGGGAAACCGTCGCGCTCGTGGGAAACGCGCGCATCGGCGCGGCATTCGGCAAGGGCAGGGGCGTTCTGGCGTTGCCCCTCACATGGGACGTCAACGCCGTACTTATATTTCTCGACAGCCTCTTGACCGGCGTCCAAACCGGAACAGGCACCAACCTCGAAAGCCTTATCGATGCGTCAAGCAGGGCGTTCCTCCCTTCCTCTCCGGCGAAACGCCTCATCGCGCTTTTCTCAGACGGCGAATCCCTCTCCGGCTCGCTTCAGGCCGCGGTGGACAGGGCGCGGCTCGAAGGCGTCAGCGTGGTCGCCGTAGGTTTCGGCACAGAAGAAGGCGGCGTTGTTCCTCCAAAAATCATCCTTGACCGTGAAACCGGCGAACCTGTGGCGGAGCGGGAGCCAGTTGTCAGCGCCCGCGACACGGACGCCCTGCGGAACGCCGCGCAACGATCCGGCGGCGTTTTTATTGACGGCAACGCCCCTGACGCCGCACATACGCTTGCCAACTACATCAAATCCCTGGCTCCCCAGACCGGCGTCAGCAGTTACAAAATAGAAGCCGCGCCCCGCTGGCGGGTTTTTATGCTGGCTGCGCTTGCGTTTCTGCTTTTATCGAAACTCGCGGAAAAGAAGAGGCGCCGGTCCGCGCCCCCAGGTTGACATGCGGCGCGGAGGGGCGGAAGAAGTTCGTGGCGGTCGGAAGCGGCGGCAAGATGGCGACATCCGCAGACGGGACAAGCTGAACGCGGCGATTGCCGGCGGGAATTGATTCCCACGTTAATTCACGCTAAAAATATGAGCCTTTCCCAAAACGCGATATGATATGAAAAATTTCGGTCGCAAGGGTTTTACATGCGTCCGGAATATGATATACTGGTGAACATAACGCATCCGCATGGAATAGGGACGGAGAGAAAACTTCTTGATAAAGAGGAGAACATGGAAGCTGTTCCAACACTGACGCCATAAGGCGCGTTTTGAAACAGGCTCAAATTATGGAAATTTCTGTTGCGGCGTATTTACATTCGTGTGTTTTATGATATACTATCGGAGAGGGCGGCTCCGCGCCGGCGCAGGGGCGGGGCGGCTG
>JAIRLZ010000301.1 GCA_031259035.1 Treponema sp.
GGGGGGTGAGAGTGGGCGCGATTTCCCGTTTGAACATGGTTTCGAGAAAAGCGGTGTCATCAACGGAATAACTGTTAGGGTGCAGGAGTTCAAGTCCGTTTGCGGCGAGCGCGGGGAAAATTTCGTTCAGCAGGCAGTCATACTGCCGCTTGAGTATGGAACGTATTTTTTCCACGCACGCCGCCAGAATAGTCTCATACTTCATCCCTGAAATATCCGTTTTCGCTTCCGGCGCGTATTCCGCCTGTCGTTCAGCCTGCAACGCCGCTTTAAGCGGAGCGATCCGCACCATAAAAAATTCATCGAAATTGGAAGAAACAATGGACAGGAATCGAAATCGCTCCAACGGCGGCATGTCAGCGCGCAAGCCTTCATTCAGCACCCGCTCATTGAAATCGATCCATGAAATCTCACGGTTAAAATAATTTTTGCGCATGGTTATAGCGTCCTTGCCACTTGAAAGGTTGGGGACAGTATACCACGATTTTAGAGAAGAGGGAAGGAGGAACAAGAGGAGCGCGGCAATGCGGCATATGGCGCCGCCTATGGAAAAAGCCTCTCATTAGCCCCTTGGCTGTACCGGTTGACGCTATGCCTTATCTGACGGGAACGGCGACACATTTCTATTGCAAGAGCGATTCTGAAGGACGCTCCTATAATTCTTCTGAATGAAGGCGCCGCCGCTTTGGAGAACATGAGAAAGTCAGCTTCAAACCCGCCTTACAACGGTACGCGCAATCTGGAGGCTTGCCGGAAATTGACCATACATATATACTTTAGGGAACCTCTGGAAACTCCGGTCGAACCGAAGGTTCGCGTTTTTAGAGGTTCCCTTTATAAAATGAGGCGGTTATAAACGTCAGTTTTGAAACCGCCTCACATTACAGGAGGAATTTTTGATAAAACTCATCAAGAATAAAGTGCGCTTCAAGGACGGGATATTTGAAGAAGCTGGCGAAGCGCCAACAGCCGGACGGAACGGAACCATCGCCTATAAAATTCTTTTAAAGCATAGCGCTAGCGGAAGTTGCGGCGAAAACGCCGCGCGCGGAAAGGTTTCGCCCGATTTGTTTAAGCTGCGGTTCGACGCGCTCGCTTCCCATGACATTACCTTTGTCAACATTGTCCAGACCGCCAAGGCGAGCGGGCTTGAGAAATTTCCGATGCCTTACATCTTGACCAACTGCCACAATTCCCTGTGCGCGGTAGGCGGCACCATCAACGAGGACGATCACCGCTTCGGCTTGTCCGCGGCGATCAAGTACGGCGGTGTCTACGTGCCGCCCCACCTTGCCGTCATCCATTCCTATATACGGGAAACTATGGCGGGCTGCGGCAAGATGATCCTCGGCAGCGACAGCCACACCCGCTACGGCGCTCTTGGCGCCATGGGCATAGGCGAAGGCGGCGGGGAGCTTGTCAAACAGGCGCTTGAGCGGACGTACGATATATCCCCGCCTGATGTGATCGCGGTTCATATGACCGGCGCCCCCCGCGTCGGCGTTGGCCCTCATGATGTGGCGCTTGCCATTATCGGCGCGGTGTTCAAGACCGGCTTTGTGAAAAACAAGGCGCTGGAATTTGTAGGGGAGGGCGTAGCGAATCTGCCGATTGATTTCAGAGCGGGCATCGATGTTATGACAACCGAAACCGCCTGCCTCTCCTCGATCTGGGAAACGGACGATGAGGTGAAACGGTTCCTTTCCATACATGGACGTGCGGATGAGTATCAGAAATTGGCTCCTGATAACGGCGCATGGTATGACGGGCTTATTGAGGTTGACCTTTCTTCCATAAAACCCATGATTGCGTTGCCATTCCATCCCAGCAATGTGTTTGAGATCGATTATTTTCTCAGCAATGCGGCGGATATGCTCCGCGCCATTGAGAAAGAAGCTGGAGATATCATCGAGAGCAAGAACGCCGCGTTGCGTTTGCTGGAAAAACTCGACGAGAACGGGCGATTCAGAGTTGATCAGGGCATTATAGCCGGATGCGCGGGCGGTACGTTTGACAACATCATGGCGGCGTCCGCTATTGTGGCGGCAATGCGCCCGGATTTCAGCCAGCCGCCGTTTTCGGTCTATCCGGGAAGCCAGCCGGTGGCGCTTGAGCTTGCCAGAAACGGCGCCATCGGGAAACTCATTGAGAACGGCGCCATTGTCAAGACCGCGTTCTGCGGTCCCTGTTTTGGCGCGGGCGATGTGCCGGCAAACAACGAGTTCTCCATCCGCCATACCACCCGCAATTTCCCGAACCGCGAAGGCGCAAAACCGGCGGGCGGACAGCTTGCCGCTGTGTCGCTCATGGACAGCCGGAGCATCGCCGCGACCATAGGCAACAATGGATTCCTGCGTTCCGCGGAAGGCATAGAGGCGGCGGCGCAGCCAGCGCCTGCCTATCATTACGACGGGACTCCTTATAAAGCGCGGGTCTACTGCGGATTGGGTAGGGCGAAACCGGACGCGCGTCTACAGTACGGTCCCAACATCGCGGATTGGCCTCCCATACCGAGCCTCGGCAAGCGCCTTTTGCTTAAAATCATCAGCTTTATCACCGACGAGGTGACTACCACCGATGAGATAATCCCCTCCGGCGAAACCTCGTCGTTCCGCTCCAACCCCTTGGGCTTGGCCGAATTCACCTTCTCCCGCAAAGATCCGTCTTATGTGGGAAAGGCAAAAAGCGTGCGCGACCTTGCGGACTGGTTCAAGGACGCTTTTGTCGCTGGCGCCGCGGAACGTGCGAGCGCCGCGGAGGGCATGGCAAACGCGGAAAAACTGCTTCCAGGTTTCGGCGGAATGATACAACGCCTCGCCCAGATCGAAGGCGCGGCGTTGAACGCGGTGCAGTTCGGATCCGCTGTGTTCGCCCGAAAACCCGGAGACGGCAGCGCGCGCGAGCAGGCGGCAAGCTGTCAACGGGTACTCGGCGGATGCGCCAACTTTGCCAATGAATACGCGACAAAACGGTACCGGAGCAACCTCATAAACTGGGGCATACTGCCCTTCATCATCAACGGCGAGCCGCCGTTCAAAAACGGAGACTATGTGTACATCCCCAATATTGCGGAAGCCATTTCTATGGCGCCTCACTCCAGAGCGTCTATTACGGCGTTTGTCATTGATGAGCGTGGCGCGTCTGCTGACGGCGCGTCTACTGACGCGGGCGTATATGCGTTTGAACTTGCGCTGCCCGAACTGACCGAGGTTGAAAAGGAAATCATCAAGGATGGATGTTTGATGAATTACAATAAAAGAACGCTTGATATGAAGGAAGCGGGATGATTTCCCGCGTATGGTGGAAGGATAGATATGCGTTATTACAGCACCAGAAATAAAAACGAGCGGGCGGTCGCTTTCGCTCACGCGGCGCTGGCCGGGCTTGCGCCTGACGGTGGGCTTTTTGTACCGGAGACATTGCCGGAATACCCGCGCGCGGTGAAAACGTCTCTGCCGGCTATGAGTTTTCACGACATTGCGGTTGAAACCATAAAACCGTTTGTCCAGGGCGAAATCCCCGGCGCGGTGTTGGAAGAGATAATCCACGACGCCTTCAACTTCGACGCGCCTCTTGCGGCGGTTGGCGACCGGTATGTGCTGGAGCTTTTTCACGGACCAACAGCCGCGTTCAAGGATTTTGGAGCGCGATTCATGGCGCGCGCTTTCTCCTATTTTCGCCGCGACGAGAACAAGCCTCTACGCATACTGGTCGCCACATCGGGCGACACGGGCGGCGCAGTTGCGGACGGCTTCTTTGGGGTTGAAGGGATTTCCGTAACGGTTCTTTATCCCAAAGGAAGGGTGTCGCCCCTCCAGGAGCGGCAGATTGCGGGGCTTGGCAAGAATATTTCGGCGTTTGCGGTTGAAGGAAATTTCGACGACTGCCAGCGGCTTGTGAAGGCGGCGTTTGCCGACGAGGGCTTGAAAAAGCGCATGGTTCTGTCCTCGGCAAACTCGATCAACATTGCGCGGCTTGTTCCGCAGACGGTGTATTACGCGGCGGGCGCGGCGCGGGCGATGGCGGAGACCGGAAAACCGGCGATCTTCTGCGTGCCTTCGGGCAACTTCGGCAACCTGACCGCCGGCATGTATGTACGTGAGATGGGCGCGCCTATACGTCATTTTATCGCCGCGACCAACATCAACAAAACCGTGCCGGCCTACCTTGAAACCGGCGTATACAAGCCCCGCGTATCTCTGCCGACCATTTCCAACGCTATGGACGTGGGGGCGCCGAGCAACTTCGAGCGTATGACCCTCCATTGGTCATTGAAGCGGTTATGTGAGACGCTCACAGGCGTCTTTATTTCCGATGAAACAACCCTCAAGACCATCAAAAGCGTTCACATCCGGTACGGCATCTTCCTCGATCCGCATACCGCCGTAGGTTGGGCGGCGCTGGACGCCCTGAAATCGGACGGCAGAATCACGCCGGAAGACGCGCCGTTTGGGACGCTTGCAACCGCCCATCCCGCGAAATTCGCGGAAACCGTGGAGCCTTTGACCGGAGCGATACCGGTTCCGCCCTCCCTGCAAAAGGCGATGGACCGGGACGTTAGGTCTGAAACTATTCCCGCCGATGTTTCGGCGCTGATCGAAAGCCTCTAATGCGCGGGGCGGCGGGAATTGAATCGCCGTCAGAAGAGGGACGCCGCCGCCTTGCGCCGGTTAGATCACATGCAGAATCTGCTCGTGTATGGGCTTGCCGCCCGGCACCATGGGCAGAACCTTCTCGTCGCTGTCAATAATGGCTTCAATGAGCGCGGCGCGTCCACCGGTGGCGGCAATATCCGCCGCGGCTTTTTCAAGCGCGTCAAAAAACGCCGCTTCGTTTTCAGCGCGGTACGCGGCGATTCCATAGGCGTCCGCCAGTTTCACGAAATCAGGCGGCCTGTCAAGGGTGGTTTCCGAATACCGCCCTTCATAAAACAGGCGCTGCCATTGCCTCACCATGCCGAGCGTCCGGTTGTTGAATATGACAATAAGCAAGGGTATGCGATACGCCGCAAGGGTCGCCATTTCCGCGCAGTTCATGCGAAACGAGCCGTCGCCGGTGAACAGTACCACAGGGCTGCCGGGTTCCGCCGTTTGCGTGACAATCGCGGCGCCAATCGCGGCGCCAATCGCGGCGCCAAGCCCAAATCCCATTGCGCCTAATCCACCGGATGTGATGAATTTTCGCGGCGCGTTGCACGGGAAGAATTGAGCGGCCCACATCTGATGCTGCCCCACGTCGGTGACGGCGATAGCGCCGCTTCCCAATTTTTTCGCGGTCTCTTCAATGATGAAGCGCGGGCGCAGGGTATGCGTCTGGTTCCGCTCCAACTGGTGGGTTTGGGGCAGGTGGGTTTTCCATGCCGTTATATCATTGCCCCAGCCGTTTTCCGGCAATTGACCATCTTTTTCCAGCCGCTCAAGGGTGCGCGGCAAAGTTTCTTTTATATTGCCAATGACCCACCGCATTGACGGCACGTTTTTGTTGATTTCAGCCGGATCGATGTCAAAGTGGAGAATGTTTGCCCCGGTCGCAAAGGTGTCCGTATCGCTGGTAACGCGGTCGGAAAAGCGCGAGCCAACCGCGATCACGAGATCCGCGGTTTGCGCCGCTTTGTTGGAGGCGACCGTACCGTGCATACCGATAAGTCCGGTGCAGAGCGCATGTTCGCGCGGAAAGCAGCCCGTTCCCATGAGGCTTACCGCGACCGGCGCGTGGAGCGTTTCGGCGAATCGCTTGAGTTCTTCCGCCGCGTCCGCAATGATGACGCCGCCGCCCGCGTAAATAAGCGGACGTTTCGCGCTCCGTATCAAGGCCGCCGCCTCAGCTATATCGCTTTCGGCGAATGTCTTGCGGCGGCTGCGCTCATCAAGCCGGCGCGCCCGCTGGCTTATGACGGTTTCCATATGCACATGTTGCAGCGGCGTCCATTCACCCATTTGGGCGGTGATATCCTTAGGTATGTCGATAAGCGCCGGACCGGGACGTCCGGACGCGGCCACTAAAAACGCTTCCCGCACTATTTCCGCAAGTTCGCTCACGTCTTGAACGATCCAGTTGTGCTTGACTATAGGCATGGTGATCCCTGCAATGTCGACTTCCTGAAAGCTGTCTCTGCCCAGCAGCCCCCGCGCGACATTGCCGGTGATTGCGACTAGGGGCGATGAGTCCATATAGGCCGCGGCTATGCCCGTCACCAAATTCGTAGCCCCGGGTCCCGATGTGGCGATGCATACGCCGGTCTTGCCCGAAGCGCGGGCATAGCCGTCCGCAGCATGGGCCGCATGCTGCTCATGGCTTGTCAGAATATGCCTGATCCGATCTCTCTGATTGTACAGTTCATCATAAATAAACAAGACCGCGCCGCCCGGATAGCCGAAAACGGTGTCAACGCCCTGTTCGATGAGCGCTTCAATTAAAATTCTCGCTCCTGTAAATTGCATGGTCCCACCTTATAGCAAAGGCGGTTGTTTGTCAAGATTGAAGCCTTCGCGCAGACGCTTCGAGCCTCCGCGCTATGGATGTCTTCGACCGCCGAGATGCGCGGCTTTCACCGCTTTGTCGCGCTGGAGACAGGCGCAACATCATAAACTTAAGCCTTAAAAGCTGGGTTTGAGGTTGTATTTGTTAAAATACTTCCACCTGCGGGGGCTGCCGGGCGAAGGGCGAATCGGAACTATGTTTTTCATCATATCCTCCTTGAGCTGGACAAACAACTCGTTTCGCCGAACCCGGTCTTCCTCCAACAGCGGCCGGATAAACCGCTCTTTGTATAACCTATCGCTCTGTTCTCGTTTATCCGTGTTTGGCGCCGGGATTGCCTTTCGCGCTTCTTCCGTCGCGCCCGCGACTCCGCTCCGGTTATGGCATCCTGGAACATGGTATAGACCGGCGCTTGCGCCCGAAGGTTCTGTTACACATAGACACCCGCTTTTCCCGTCACGCTTTCAATTCTCATCTTGTTTTTCAAGGCGCGGCGTTTCTTTTCTATCAGAGCCTGTTTCAAAACTAACCCGAACCGCAGGGTCGCGGTTTGGAACAGGCTCTATCATCCATCGTTTCCGATACAACCGTTTTATATCAGCGGCCCCACAATCGCTCGGATTCGTTATTAACGCGCCCGTTTCCCCATTATCAAACCTCATCTTGAGTGTCCGCTCAGGGGTCGAACATTCCCGCGCAAGTTCCCCGGCCCGCTCCCGGTTCGTCCGCCTCAGATGTTCCAGCCGTGTTTTGGCATGAACCAGTTCCACTTCCTCGTCCCCGCTCCCCATCCCCGTCGCTTCCGCCTTATAGTCCCCCGAATGAAGCCGAATCAGACGCTTTATCCCCCCTTTTTCCAGATAATTCATGAATTCCAGTGACGTATAGCTCCGGTCAAAGACAATCAATGTCGGCCGTTCCCCCGCTATCGCTTTCAGTTCCCCGATATGTTCTTTCGCTTCCTCCAGCCCGCCGCTCCTGAAATGGCGGACTCCAATGTCCAGAAAAAACCGGTTGTACACATCGTACAAGCCGCTGAAGTTCGCCCGCGCCGCCGCCTTCCCGCACTTGTTTTCGCTTTCTCCGTACACCCGCCGGTTCTCTTCGCCGTTCGGCGTTTCCACCCGGCTCCCGTCTGCCGCCAGCGCCGCCATCCCTTCACTTCTGTCCCCCCATAGAAATGCCGCGGGTATTCCCGGTTCAGCAGCCTGAATACGTCCGGGTTGAGTTTTTGCCGCTGTCTCAAATAATCTTGTTCGCCCACCGTCGGCTCCCCGTCCCAGGCCGCCTGAAAATACCGCCTTAGTTCCGTCGTAGCGGTTAATCCGTTTTTCCCCGGCGTACAGCGCAGTACGTCGGCAAGCGGCATGGCCCGTTCCCGTGTCCAACTTCCCTGATCCCCCGGCAGCTGGGCCGCCCCGTGTATCCATCTCCTCGCTATAAGCTGTCGCGCCAGCTCAAACCGATCTATCCCCTCCCAATGGTTCATAGCCCCTTGTTGAGAATACCCTGTTTCGGGGATTTTGTCTTAAGTTTATGATGTTGGGCCTTACGGCCCCTCGGGATTGCGTTCGACCGTGGTCGCTACGCTCCCACGGCTTACTCCGCCCAAACGTCAGTTACAGCCGGAACGTTATGCGAAATTGCCACTGCATCTTGTTGGAAATTTATGAAGAAGTATTGACAAAATTGTATAAAAACAATAAATTTATTCGATAAAGAATATGCCAATTCATTATTGACTTATTCTGAATATAGGAGGAGAAATGAAAAATATTGTTGAATTATTGATAGGAA